>JASLRF010000001.1 GCA_030744095.1 Pirellulaceae bacterium
GGAAGATTGTGACAGC
This sequence comes from Pirellulaceae bacterium, assembly GCA_030744095.1. Next base: position 17 of record JASLRF010000001.1, read on the forward strand.
TGGCAATTGTCGGTTTGCACGATCTAGGCAAAGTTTAACGGCTCAATGACCGATACTGAAAAAGCTGCACAACCTCTAGAGGGCGAGATGTCGATTAACGTCGACAGTCGGGGATCGTCGAGGCAGTGGACTTGAAGACAGGGATGTGGTGATGGCAGTATTTAGTCCAGACCGAATGGACGCCGTTTTGGCCAAATGTCGATCGGCGGGCGAAGCAGTAGGCGGCGCGTTTGATGCTGCGTTTGGCAGCGACTTTCAAGCCCGCCCCGCAGAACCAACTCAGGTCAAACTGGACGACCTCCTCAACAACCTCTCCGGAGGTGGCTTGGTCTTTACCATCTGGATCGACGAAACACGGTGTTTGGCGGTACTCTCCCAGGCGGACGGGTTACTGCCTCATGGGTGCACCGAACCTGGCGACGAAAGTGCCCAGAAACTAGAACAATTGGGAAACGAGCTGGTGGCGGCTTTGTTGCCGGCAGAAACCGAATCGAAACTTGCGGACGCCACCTTCCATCGCGTACTAGGCACAGCGGTGCGGGACTCGGGACCCACCAGCGAGAGTGTCTGCTTGTCCTTGGAGATTGGCAAGGGCGATGAGTCAGCCCAGCTTTCGCTGATTTGGCCAGTCACCAGTTTCATCGATCCGATCGCAACAACGGTGGATGAGAAGAAAGATGCGCCCGAGCCAGCGGTGGTGAAGGGACCACCAAAGCGCGAGCGGTTGTCTTACCACAACCTAGAGGATGGAATCCGCCAGCTTCCAGCGTATGCGAAGAGTCTGTTACGAATCAGAGTTCCCGTGACTGTGACGTTGGCCACTTCGAAGACCCCCGTCAGCAAAGTCCTTGACATGGTCCCCGGGACAATTTTGCAATTCACGAAGACCTGTGAGAGTAAATTGACGATGGAAGTTGGGCGGCAGGAACTGGCGGAAGGGGAGGCCGTTAAAGTTGGCGACAAGTTCGGCCTCTTGATCACGTCGATGACTTTGCCTAGCGAGCGATTCTGGTCCGTAGACAAGACGGCCATGACGAAGCGAGTGAAATAGAGATCGGCGACGAGTACGCCCAACTCTGGTTGACGACGCAAGGCGGCCGTCAGATGCGGACTGCCCCGCACAAATTCTCTGAAATCGTGGTGATCTCACGAACCTGACCCGTGACATGAGCGTCTAGTTTTGGGTAAAATCAGCTTATCAGCTGGCTCGCTGTGATGTCCCCGCCGTTGCAAGTTGCCAAGTCGGTGTACGGCATTTCCAGCGCCGTGTCACGAGGGACTTCCAGCCAGGACAGTCAACCGCAGTCAAAAGGAGAACAGGTGGTCAGCACATCGGAAGCGGATTCGTCCACTTTGCAGAATTCGAATCGCAGTTTAGAGTTGGCGCTGGCTGCGGCACGTACCGCTGCCGAGAACCGTGGGCAACAGATCCAGGTTCTGGATCTTCGTGACGTCACACCCATCTTCGACTACTTCGTAATCGTCACTGGGACGAGCCGCCGGCAGTTGCACGCAATTAGCGAAGAGATCGATCATACGCTGGAAGACGAGATGAATGACCAGCGTGATGGGATCGAGGGATACAATGAATCTCGTTGGATCCTACTGGATTATGGTTCGGTCGTGATCCATCTTTTTGATCAAGAAACGCGTAGCTATTACGACCTTGAGAACTTGTGGGCCGGTGCGCCTAAGGTCGACTTGGCAGGCGCTGTCGATCCGAGCCAGGCACGTCCGCTGGAAGACACCGAATCGCCCTAGTGAGGCTGTGCCTCAGACCGACGCGAGCTATCGCTCGGTTGCGGCGACCCGCTCCCCGACCAACCTGCGGTCGGTGCCCGTCGCTAGAGAATGTGACTCAACCGCTGGATCGTGTGACAGCATCGGCGCATCGCCCGACGGCAACTTCAAATTCCAACGACCTCCTCACGCCGTGCACCAAGGATTGGCGCCTCGAATGAACATTCTGCCAGAATTAAAGGATCGTTTTCGATCTGCCTTAGTAGATCTTGTCGGCGACCTCAACGATTTAGTCTCGATGGTAAGACCCGCTCAGGATCCTCGCTTCGGCGATTATCAAGCGAACTGCGCGATGCCGCTTGGGAAACGACTCGGCAGACCACCTCGTGAGATTGCCGCCGACATCGTCAGCCGGTTAGACGTGGCGGACATGTGCGAGCCACCGGAAATCGCCGGCCCTGGTTTCATTAATCTGCGGCTCAAGCCGGATTGGCTAAACGAGCAAGTCAATGCAGCCAGCCATGACCGGCGTCTGGGGGTATTAGCAGCCTCGCCGGCGCGTACATTCGTTGTTGACTTCTCGTCTCCCAACGTAGCCAAGCCGATGCACGTCGGCCACATCCGCTCAACGGTCATCGGCGATGCGCTCTGCCACACGCTCAGGTTTCTCGGTCACCACGTGATTAGCGACAATCATCTGGGCGACTGGGGCACGCAGTTCGGCATGATCATCTATGGGTATAAGCATTTCGTGGAACGCGCGGCGTACGATGCGTCACCCGTTACAGAACTGGGGCGGCTATACAAACTGGTCAACCAACTGGTCGAATATCATGCGGGCCTCGAGCGGTTGCCCGTTTTGAGGCAACAGCTTGACGAACATACATCGGCCGTGCAAGCCAATGCGGAGACGCTCGCTGCCAACGACAAGTCGGCAGACAAAGCGGCGAAGAAGGCACGACGACGACTGGATGAAAAGGTCACTTCGACGCGCAGCGCTATCGAGTCGCTCGAGGAGAAACTTGCTGCCGTTAACGATGACCCAACGATGGCGGCGAGGGCGGCCCAACATCCCAACATCGGTTCAGCGACGCTTCAGGAGACCGCCCTGCTGCACGCCGGAGATGCCACAAACCACCAACTCTGGGAGGAGTTCCTGCCCGCCTGTCGTAAAGCCATCGAGCGGATTTACGAGCGGATCAACGTGACCTTCGATTTTGAATTAGGAGAGAGCTTTTATCAGGATCGGTTGGCCGACGTTGTCGTCGACTTTGAATCGCGTGGCCTGGCCAAGGAGAGCGAAGGCGCGACTTGCATCTTCATGGACGCATTCGAGACACCGATGATCATCCGCAAGAAGGACGGAGCGTTCCTGTACGCGACCACGGACCTGGCCACGATCCAATACCGTATCGAGCAGTGGCAGGCGGACGAAATCCTGTATGTAGTGGATCATCGACAAAGCGAGCACTTTTGCAAGCTATTCTCCGCCGTCGATCTCTGGGGACTTGACCAGGTCCGACTACGCCATGTTTCTTTCGGCACCGTACTAGGCAAAGACGGGAAACCGTTCAAAACACGCTCCGGCACGACCGTCGGCCTGGAAGGGTTACTGGACGAAGCCGTACAGCGGGCACGGGCGATTGTCGCAGAGAACGACGACACCAAGAAAAACGGTCCCGAGCTAAGTGATCCGGAGCGGGACCGCATTGCCGATGTGATTGGGCACGCCGCGATCAAGTATGCCGATCTGTCACACAATCGCAGCAGCGACTACGAATTTGACGAAGAGAAAATGGTGGCCATGCAGGGCAATACGGCCACTTACATGCAGTATTCGTTTGCCCGTATCAACGGGATCTTCAGTCGAGGTAATATCGACATCGATGCCTTACGTGAAAGTGATGTCGCCATTCGGTTGGATGATGCTTATGAACGTGCCTTGGGACTTGCCCTCTTGGAGTTTTCCGACGCCTTGGCCGAAACCGTCGAAGACTTTCGGCCGAACTTGCTGACGGGTTACCTGTACGAACTAACGAAGGACTTTTTCGCCTTCTACGAGCACTGCCCCGTGCTCAAAGCCGAAGAACAGGCCGCGCGCGATAGCCGGCTCTTGTTGTGCGATCTGACGGGACGCACCATTCGCAAAGGGCTGAGCTTGCTGGGCATCGATGTTGTCGAACGCATGTAAAGGAACGAGCAGACAAGAATGGATTCGCAATTGCAATCACTCAGTGGCATTTTGAATCAAATCGTCTGTGGCGATGCAGTAGAACGACTGCGAACGCTACCAGATGAATCGATCGATTGCACCGTGACCAGCCCGCCATACTTTCAACAGCGGGACTATCCATCCGATGCGCAGATCGGTGCTGAGGCGACGCCTGAAGCGTTTGTCCAGCGGCTGCAAACCGTGTTTGGCGAGTGCTTACGAGTTACCAAAGATACCGGCTCACTGTGGGTCGTGATCGGCGACAAATATGTCGACGGCGAACTGCTTGGTACGCCTTGGAACGTCGCGCTGGCACTTAAAGACGTCGGCTGGCGACTGCGGAGCGACGTGATCTGGCAAAAGCCCAATGCCATGCCTTCGCCGGTGCGAACGCGTCCGACCACGGACCACGAGTATGTCTTCTTTTTCACGAAGTCCAAGAAGTACTATTACGATGCAGATGCGATTCGCGAGCCACACGTGACCTTCACGGAAAAGAGCCAGATGCGCGGCGGGCGAAGCCACTTCGGAAAACGCGGAGGCACGCCCGAGCAAGGCAAGAACTCCGGAAATTCGAACTTGCATTCCGGCCGCTGGGATCAGGCCTTTCATCCCAAGGGCCGGAACAAACGAACGGTCTGGTCAATCTCCTTGTCAAAATTCCGCGATGCTCATTTCGCGGTCTTTCCCAAGCAGCTGGTCGAAACTTGCATCCTGGCCAGTTGCCCGCCGGACGGTGTCGTTTGCGATCCGTTCGTAGGCAGTGGCACCACGCCGCTGGTCGCACGCGAGTTGGGCAGAAACTACGTCGGAATCGACTGCGTCGAAGAGTATTGCGAGATGGCCCGCAAGCGGTTGCAGTCTACGACATAAGCTGGACAACCGCGATCACTGATCACGCACCATCGTAACGCCCAAAGATCATGCGGCCCGCACTGGTTTGCAGCACACTGGTCACACTGATATTGACAGACGTATTGATGTGGTCGCGTCCACTTTCGACGACAATCATGGTGCCATCGTCGAGATAGCCCACGCCTTGCCCGGCCTCTTCGCCGGCCTTAACGATGCGGACTTCGAGATTCTCGCCCGGAAGATAGACTGGCTTAAGCGAGTTGGCGATGTCGTTCAAATTGATGACGGGCACGCCGTGAATTCGAGCCATCTTGTTCAAATTGTAGTCGCCCGTCACGACTTTTCCACCGAGACTCTTGGCCAACAAAATTAACTTCATATCGACCGGCTGGCCGGCCATTTCAGGGGTCTCGCGATCGTGGATCATCATGTCGACCGACTCGGCGGTGCGGAGTCGGTTCAGAACATCCAAACCACGCCGACCACGCGATCGACGAAGTTTGTCGCCACTGTCGGCAATCGCTTGCAATTCGGCCAACACGAATCGGGGCATCACCAGTTGGTTATCAAAGACCGCCGTCTCGACCAGATCCGCGATGCGTCCATCAATGACGACACTGGTATCCAACAAATAGGGCTTGACTCCCTTGACTTCTTTGGAGAATTCGACGTAAGGGATGATGAAGCGAAAGTCGTCCCGCGTCTGCAGCAACATGCTGATACACATGTAGCACAACACAAGCCCCAGAACCACTTGAACCGAACTCTTGAATCTGACGATGTTGAATTGCGTCATCAACGGCTCGATCGTGTACCCAACAACCCAAGTCAGGAACAGGCCAATGAGAACACCAAAATAAACGCAGCTGATGACGTCAACGCGCTTTTTCGCGATGAAAACATCCATCGTGATCACCACAATGGTCACGCCTAAGATCGTCACAAACACAAGCCATGGGTATTCAAACGTGATCTCAGACGAATCGGGCGGATTAATCACCGAGAACGCCACACCAACAGAGGAAAGCAGAAAGATCGCTCGAAGAATCCAAAGGACCATTAGTTTGTTCCGACGGGAAGCAGGTGGGGCGGGAGTGAATTATGCGGCGAGTTCCCCGTGACGATGCTGCAAAGAGCATCCAAGCCAGCACAGATATCTAGGTTATCCAGCATCACTTACGGTGCATTCTACCGACTTTCCCCCCCTGACAGAATACCCCGGGTCAGAATTCTCGAAGTGCTGGTGGAATTGCGCGTCGCAGAATCGATCCGTCATTCCGGCCAGATAGTCACAAATGCTAACGGGCATCCCAACGACTTCAGCACGGTTTTGAACCAAGTTGGGCAGCGGTGAAGAGTCCTCCAGATACCCAAGATACATCTCTTTCAATCGATTCTGGGAGACCGTGCGGACTTCCATCAACTGCGGATGGCGGTAGACGGTCTCATGCAAGAACTTCTCCAGTTCGCCTTTTTGAGCACCTAAGTCTGATCCTGGCCCGATGCGAAAGTCCGCTTGCCGCAATTCGGTCGCTGTACATCCTTCATAGTTATTGAGAACGGAAAACGCTTCTCTCAGCACATCGCTAACCTGGACGTCGACCAGTTCGTGCACCATCGCCTTCCGCAACATCGAGCCGCTCAACCCTGTATGCCGCGAGCGGACTCGCGAGACGACATCATGAATCAAGGGGATAGTCGACACTTGGTCAATCGTCAACATTCCCAGTTTGATGGCATCGTCGGTGTCGTGGGCGTCGTAGGTAATGCTGTCGGCGGCTTCCACAACCTGGACCTCCAACAGCGGACTTAAATCGGGGGCCTCCTTATGTGCGCGGATCAACTGGCCTTCCAATGTTTCGCGACTCAGGTTCAAGCCCGGAAAATCTGGATAGCGACTTTCTAGCTCCTCCACGATCGTCAACGCTTGCCGATTGTGAGAAAAACCACCGTGGTCGGCGAGACATTCGTTCAGAGCGTCTTCGCCCGCGTGCCCGAACGGCGGGTGACCGATGTCGTGCAACAGGGCCAGCGCTTCGATCAGATCTTCGTTAAGTCGCAACGCTCGGCCAATCGTGCGCGCGATCGAGGCGACTTCCTGCGTGTGTGTAAGCCGCGTGCGATGATAGTCACCCATGTCTCCGGTGAAAACCTGCATCTTGCCGCTCAAACGTCGATAGGCCGAACTATGCAAAATACGATCTCGGTCGCGTTGAAACGCACCACGATAAGGGTGCTCCGGTTCTGCGAACTTGCGCCCAATAGAATCCTCGCTGTGCATCGCATACGACGCCAGTTGCATCTGCTCGCGTTGGGCCAGCATATGTTGGTTGGTCATGGTGCCTCGTCTTGGTTGGCGTTTGTCTCGTCGTGCTGCATTTTGGAAAGGGCGGCCTGGGGGTAAAGTGGGAAAAGCCCGCGACAATCCTCGGGAGTCGGTGGGCTTTGCCCACTTGACATCTTGTGCGAATTCTGTTCGATCGGAAATGGACTCGACTACACCGGCCCAAACACAGCCAGGCCAACAATCAGGCCCTGTGCCGCGTTCTTGAACGGTTGTTGCTTCTTGCTCGCTTTGCTACGGTAGACCCTGCTCAGAACTCTACATTCTCGATAGTCCGCGTTAATGTCAACAGACGTTTCTACTCCCCCCGAATCACAGCCGCTGGTTGGTGCCGAGCTAATTCGCATTCGTGGCGCGAGAGTTCACAACCTTCGCGACGTCGATATCGACATTCCTCGCAATCGCTTCGTCGTGCTGACTGGCCCCAGCGGTTCGGGCAAGAGTAGCCTGGCCTTCGATACGATCTACACCGAAGGCCAACGCCAGTTTATCGAAAGTCTGTCCGTTTATGCACGGCAGTTTGTGAACCAGATGGAGCGGCCAGATGTCGATCTGATCGACGGCCTGCAGCCTACGATCTGCATCGACCAACGTCCCGGCAATCAAAACTCGCGTAGTACCGTCGCCACCGTGACCGAAATCTACGACTATCTTCGGCTGTTGATGGCCAGACTTGGACAACCGTGTTGCCACCAATGTGGTGCTTTGATTTGCCAACAAACGACAGACCAGATCCAAAACCGCCTGATGGAACTTCCGGAAGGCACTCGGACCATGATCCTGGCACCTTTGGTACGTGGCCGCCGAGGGCAGCACAAGGACATTTATGCGCTGATCCGAAAAGTGGGATTCGTTCGCGCGCGAATCGACGGGGAGGTCTACGATATAGAACACCTGCCAGAGCTGGCG
>JASLRF010000002.1 GCA_030744095.1 Pirellulaceae bacterium
TCAGCACCGGGCGGACGATCGACGCTATCGAAATGCCAAGCGGCGAATTGAACGGGTTAGAGCCTAGCCTCACGGGCAATGCAACTCACCGCACCACGCCTCGGGCCTGAAATCAGCCGCCGGTCAGGTTGCGCGCTTACACACGATTGACGCGTGTTGCGGCAGGCTGTCAAAATGCCCTCACAAATTGTGGCAAGTTGACGGCGCGGTGTATCAAGCGAATCGGGTTCTGAGGAGATGACCAACAACTGCATTGACTGCTGATTGATCGTATCCCAGTAAGCGTCGAGTTCGTCCAAGCACGCCTGGCTCGCATTAGGCACGATTTCGCGTTCGTGCTCAACCAAGTGCCGGACTTCGTTGAAGTGTGTCAGTAGCTTTTGAATGTCTTCATTGACGTCCAACAGCATATCTGCCCAGTCGGATCCATCGTCCTGATCCTCAGATAGGCATGGCCCGATTCGTCGTAGATGCTCTTCTTGTGCAGCCATGTCAATGATCACCTCTTCCATGCCGATTTGCGTCGGAGTGTCTTCTAAAGGAGACATGTCTGCGTCGAACGAAGGCGATGAAACAACGGGATCGACGTGTTCATCAACGGCCTCTGCGGCATCAGCCGTTTCTGACTCGACTGCTGGCGACTCTGCAACTGCAGGCTCGCTGATGGACGGAACGGTCGGACTTAATTCCGTTGAATCGCCGCGAGCGAACAGCCTGTAACCCTCTAGCGCATCGCGCAAGGGGGTAAGAAAGGTCAAGTCGCGCGGTGCTTTGCCGAGATACACAGCGGCTCCAACTCCTGCCATGAAGTTGGCAAAGGCGACAAACACAAGGAATGCAAATTGAATCACAGTCGTGTCCCACCCCGGGATGCAAACGTCCCGTGACAACTGAGGGACGTTCGTAGAAAACATAGGTCGACAACAACCGACGATGCACCGCAATAAGCGATGGTCGACAGGCATCGCCCCACGATTTCGGTGGATTCACGCCAGTCTGTAGCGACTATGCCGGATATGATCGATTCAACTATCGATCCGCCGACTGAGCGCGGATCACTGGATCCGACCCAGAACGACGCGGAACCGCCGGTTGGCGAGCAATAGAAGTGGACCCCGCGCCCGTCTGAGATGCCCGGCGCAGTCGAGTAAGAAGGTCGGCTGACGGGTTGTCCAGAACGAGCAGTCGCTGGTTGCCCGGTGGGTCGTGCCGCGAGCGGATGATACAAATCACCTCAGTGTCCGGTCCAAGGGAGTCTGGCGGAAGGTCGTTTTGCTGAACCTGGCGAGCGACCGCTGGCACAACCATGCGGTCGGGCATAATGGGTGGTGCGGTGGGCTGTGCAAACGATTGGTCCACCGCCGTGGATGATGCGTTGGCTTGCGCCAGCGATGGCCGTTCCGTTACTTCATAAATGCGACGTTGTCCGATCTGGTCCAATTCCCAATGGATCGTCGGCAAGCCGGCATAAATGCCTTCGTTATCGGCCGGGTCGGCCGCGTTGCAAATGCCGATCAGGCGACCGTCGCCGGAGAATAGCCCACCACCACTGCGACCATCAATTGGTTGGCCAGCCACTTCAATGTTCGGTGGCCCGAGATACCTGTCGATTGCCGTGACCCGACTCTCGCGGACGCTTGGCCGTTGGCCCTTGTCGCAACCGATACTGAATACTGCAACGCCACGGGCAATGCCCTGTCCCGACGCAGCAACTCGCACGGGCGAAATCGGCTGTCCAGGAGTAATACTGACCATCGCGATGTCGCGCTCAAGATCGTAGCTGATCAGTTGGCCAGGAACCGTTTGTGGTTGACCACTACTGAAAATATCAACCTGGATGCTCCCCTTCCCCGCCGACTCTCGGAACAGATGTCCACAGGTTACCACCAAGGCCTCACTACCATGAACATCGATGATCGTACCGGTGCCGTAACCATGACCGTGAGGATCTTCCACACGCAGTCGTACTGTGGCCTGAAATGCGGATTGGACTGCGGCAGGGTCAATGCTGCCCGGCGGTGCATTAGGCACCGTCCGGGCGAGCGGAATCTGTGCTGGCTGTGCACCGGACGTGACCGCTGACGAGGCATAGGATTGACCGACGTTGCGAGCTGTGGGAATCGCGCCATCAGGCGATTGTGCTCGTACAACGTCGTGGTGGGACCCAAACGATCGACCGAGAGGCGTGCCTTGGTCCGGGGTGCCAATGCGAGCCTTTTCGTACATCTGAATCAGGCGATCGTGACTGACGGGTCCGGTAACCCGGTCCACCTCTCGTCCACCGACCAACATCACGAAACAAGGGACTCCGCTGATGCGAAAACGCGCCGCGGTTTGCCGGTCCCGATCGACATCGACCTTGCGCACCGGGTAGCCGGCGGAAACGAGCCGCCCGATGGTTGGCTCCATCACTCGGCAAGGTCCACACCATTCGGCGGTAAATTCCAGCAGAACGGCGTCGCCATTGGCAGCAAGCGCCAGGGTCAGTACCAGAGCTGAGGCAGTCGACATCGTTTCCCTCCATGGATCGATGTTTCGCAAACTGGCGTTGGCTCAGGTGCTAGCGGCAGTCTGCCAAGATGTGCCCGGATAGTGCCGATCCATCGGCAAATCAGAGTTCATCTGTATTGCAAGGTGTAAAAAAATGTCAGGATTTTGAAAATCTTACAAGTGCAATTCCGTGTGAAGAGGGCGTCGTGGCCTTCCCGCTGGCGTTGTTCGGCTCAAACTGCGCCAAAACACGGTGAGTGCCACTGTTCCGCAATCGCCAACAGGACTGAGTGCACGTGATGTGCCGAACTGAGCTTTTCGGCCTAAGCATCGATATAGGCGCATACGGACACGGGCACGGGAGGTGACTTGCCATTCGCCTTCAAGTCCTCCAAATGCTGGTGCATGGCGTTGGAGATGGCCAACTTGGTCTCGGCCAGTGAAGCGCCCACCGCGACACAGCCTGGCAGATCTGGCACGTAGGCACCGAAGCTGGTGTCGGACTTCTCAAAAACAACC
>JASLRF010000003.1 GCA_030744095.1 Pirellulaceae bacterium
ACGACAGTTTCCATCGTCGAACTGCTGACATCCCACTTCCGGTTTACTCGCCTGCGACTGATTCCACTTCGGGGCCGAGCACTTCCAGCGACAGGTTTCGATAGCGAACTTCGGTCTTACCACCCGAATGCAGCTGAAACGCAATAATGCCCTGACGTTTTCCCGCAGGATCATCTAAATCGACACAAAGCTGATCATTGATCAACGTCTGAATCTTGCTGCCCCGAGCGATGATCTCGTATCTGTTCCAGTCGTTGGGTTTCACGTGCTGTTCACCCGGCGTGTCCCATAGCATGGCGCGGCCATGCTCTTCGTAGAGTTTTCCCCACCAGCCCGCACCAATGTCGGCTTGATAACCGCCGACTTCGCGGCCCCGTGCCTGACTGCGGAACTGGATGCCGCTATTCCCGGCATTCTCGATCAGCTTAACCTCGAGTTTCAGACGGAAATCCCGCACCATCAGATGGCTGACAATCCAGTTGTTGTGTCGCAAGCCCGAGCTGCGCCCGACGATCTCGCCATCTTCGACGGACCAGAGCTCCGGATCGCCTGACCAACCGGTCAGGTCTTGACCGTTGAACAGCAGCGCTGCGTTGTCGCGGGTCGCGAGCATGGGTACTTGTTGTTTGGCGGTCACGTAAGCAATTAGTGAACGGATTTGGTGTTTGCTGAACTGCTGCAGCTGGTTGTCGGGCATCATTGACTTCGCGCTCAGCTCGCGCTCGTCAATCTCCACTTTTGGCACGATCACGATCGCATCGGCAGTCTGCACGGTCAATGCGATGTTGTTTTCGTCCTGCACAAGCCCCGTCACCACGCGTCCGTCGGTCGTAACGATGACGGTCGACCGATACTCTTTTGCCATGACGGCGCTTGGATCCACAATATTGCTGAGCAAATAGTCGAGGTTGGAGCGATTCGATCCCGTCAAATCCGGCCCCACATTCTTACCGACACCGTAGAGTGTGTGGCAGTTTTGACACGTTTTGGCAAAAACAGCCCGACCCATGTTCAGGTCGCCCTTTCCAGGCATGGCCAACATCGTCTTATAGGTAGCGATCAACTTGGCTTTATCTGCTGACGTATCACGCACACTTCCCCAGACGGATCGAAGTTGCTGTTCAATTGTCTCGTTTTTCAAGTACTGAAGTTGCCTCACGAGATCCGCCGTCAAATCTGTTCCGGGAACCTTCTTGTTATCGATGGCGTTGAGCAAGGCAATGCCGTAGGGGACGCGAGAGCAGAGCGTTCCGAGCGCGCTACGTCGCTGGCTCGGCGAGAGGCCCGGGTAGGCTGCCAATAGGACGTTCGCTGTTTTTGGATCGTCATATTGCGCCAGACCGCGCAAGGCGGCTTGGCGCATCGCCGGCTCGCTGATCAGTTTATGTAGCGTTGGCACAAGCTGCGCGTCCTTGGCGGCGAGCAACGACTCGAGCGCTTTCCCACGCGCATCGACGCCGGCAGACTCTGTGGCAATCAGCTCACGCAACGCCGACATTGCCGCCTGATCGCCAAACGTCACACCAAGTGCCGTCGCTTGCAGACGAACATCGGCATTCTCACTGCGCGCAATATCAGTGTACACCTCCTTCCAGCCGTTTGGGGCCGCAACCTGACGCCGGCCCCGCAGTGCGGTGCGAATGGCCTTCAAATAAGTCAGCTGCAGTCCGGCCTCTTTCGCCTTGTCAAGCCCCGCCACCAACACTCCCAGCGACTTCGCAGCATCAGAGCTGCCGATCCGTCGCAACATGAAATCTCTAAGTACTGGGATCTGTTGGCCGGCCGAAAGACCGAACGCCAACGCACGCTCCTGGTCCTCATCCGCCAGGGGTTCGGCTGCGTACCAGTACATCAACGACAGATTGTGATCGCTTGCGTCTGCGGCGTGGCTAGTCAGCCCATCCAGAATCGACCACCGCTGCCCGTGCGGCATTCTCTGCAAGGCGGAGGCAAGATATAGCCGCACGACTGGCGAATCATCCTGGTTGGCCATCTCCGTGAACTGCTCGAGCAGCGGCGTGGACAGATCGCCCTCCTGCTGCTCCATTGCAAGTTGAATCGTCCAACCTCGCACGAAGGCACTGGGATCCACCAGCAGTCGCGCCATTACCGCTTCGTCGAGGTCACCCGTGACGTGCAGGCCCCAGGCAGCACGCAGGCGTCGCGTGTCGTCCTCATGCGATGTTGCAATTTCGACCAGATGCTCAGTCGCGTCCGGATTGATGGCACGCGATGCGGATCGCTCCTGCAGGATCCGGCGAGAATGCCGCACGTACCAGTCGTTGTCATGCAGTACCAATTCGGCGAGTTCGCGATCACCCAGCTTTTGTAAATCGACTTCCACATGCGCCAGTTCACCGTATGCGATCTTGTAGATACGTCCGTTGCTCCGATCATGGACCGATGATTCACGACGATGGCAGGCCTGCATATCGTACCAGTCAATCATCCACGCTTGCCCATCAGGTCCGTAACGCAGATTCAGGATCTGTGACGCCTTGTCGGCAGTCAGCAGAAAGTCTGGACCGTGGCTACCCGTGTAGCCGGAACCTTGCGGCCTGAGCACGTCCATGTTCAATCGCTGACCGTGAATGTTGTTCATGAATAACTGATCTCTGTACTGTTCCGGCCATACGCTACCGAGATAGATCATTGCGCCGGCATGCGCGTGTCCCCCGCCGGCCGCATCCGACTTGCTGTTGCCACCATGGGGCGTCGCCCCAAGGTAGTGCAGATGGTCGGCAATCGTGGTGATGTCGCGGTATGTGTGCGGGTTAAAATGCTGCCCGCCTTGACGTTGATAGCGAGCTCCCTGGATCATGTGGTACAGGTGAGGAATCACGCACGCCGTCGCAAACGCCTGGCCGTGGTCGTTGAAATCGACGCCCCAGGGGTTGCTGGTGCCGTGGCAGAACACGTCGAATTCATGTCGTACCGGGCGGTATCTCCAGATCGCGGCATTCAGTGGAATTCGCTCCTCGTCCGGTGTGCCGGGCTTGCCAACGCGCGAATGTGTAAACACGCCGTGACAGCCATAAAGCCAACCGTCCGGCCCCCAGATGAATGCGTTCAGCGTTTCGTGCGTGTCTTGATATCCCCAGCCATCGAGCAATCGTTGCGGCTCGGCATCGGGAACATCGTCGCCATTGCGATCTGGGATGAACAGCAGGTATGGCGCCGCGCCGACCCACACACCGCCGAAACCAACTTCCAAGCCACTAACAAGGTTCAAGCCCTCGGCAAAAACCTTCCTGCTATCCAGCTGTCCGTCGCCGTTGGTATCTTCAAAGATGAGGACCCGGTCACGACCCGTGTCACCCTTCGCGCGAATCGGATACTCGTAGGCCTCCGCAATCCAGACGCGCCCTCGATCGTCAATCGCCATCGCGATCGGCTGTTGCACGTCCGGTTCGGCCGCGCCCACAATCGCAGTGAAGCCTTTCGGCATTGTCATAGCGAGGGCCGCCTCTTCCGCCGCCAAACCTGCGTGGGGATAATCGTCGTCGACCAGCTGGATAAGCGGCGGTGTCAAACGTGCCGGCCGTGTTTCATGAAGGCGAAAATGGTCAAAGTTCAGATGGCCCCATGGACCACGATGCTCGTCAACTACTCGAATTTGGATCTGTTTTCCGAGGTGCCCACGCAAGTCGACGACGACTTGGCGCATGACATCACTGTCTCGCCCCGTGATCTTGAAAAACACGTTGCCGGTATCATGGCGAATAAGCTCGACTCGCGTCTCCGCGAGGCTGCCTCCGTTGGTCAGAAACGTGGCATACGGTTGCGTCACCTCGAACGCGGCCGAAGTCAGTGTCCCTGTTGGCGGATCCTTCAGTTTTTCGAAACCGCCAATCCAAAACTCACCTCGATGTCCGCTGCGCATGTCTGTGCGCCGCGCGGCAACGGCATCACCCTTGATCGGCTGGCCGGCGAAGGCTTCTCCAACGGCCGTCCAATCCGCAAGCGTTCCCGTTTCAAAATCCAAGTTCAACACGCGTCCGGATGCGTCGGTTGCTTTGATCCCGTCGTCCGGTTCGGGAAACTTCTCCCCTTCGGCTTTCAGACGGACATAATCCACTGCAAACATGTACCCTTTGAGGGCCTTTGAATTCGCGCCAACAATCTGTGCCGTCAGTTTGTGTGTTCCCGATTTGAGTTCTATCTTCGGAAACGTCAGGACGCCGGTGGTTATGACGTCGGCGTTGAAAAGGTCGATTGGCTCGCCAAGCGGCTGGCCGTCAAGTGACAATAGGACAATCGCATAGTCCTTGGCGCACGTCAGGACAATCTCGACGTCGACCGTCCCGGACTTTTCTGGCAAGTCAAGCTCCAGATGATCACCCGGTCGACCGCCGGTCCACCAAAGCTGCGAATCACCGCTCCACCGATCTCCTTTGAACTTGGCCATCGCTTGCGACCTCGCTTCCCCGGCGGATGCGCGATGCGCGAGCGATTCTCCTTCAAGTGCCCCAGCAACGCGCCCCGTTTTAGCGAGGATCGGTGCCTTTGGGCCGCGCAATGCCTTGGCGCCTTTAGTCGAGGGTAGGGAGGGGCCTTGGTAAACCTGGGGTTGTGCCTCCGCCCATGCCGCCTTGTCGACCTCGGTCTTCTTGTGGGTCAACACATGCGCACCCTTCATTCCGCCGACGACGATGTCCAGCAATGCGTCACCATTAATGTCGATCACCGATACTTGGCGACCAATTCCCGCATCAGCATCGGCGCGGTAGGGGATCCAATCAACGCCTTCGTCCGTGCGGACGAGTCGAAACCAGTAGACAACCGCACCAGCATCCCACATCGGGCTCTTCTGATGGTGCGAGTAGAAAGTCTTTCCCGTCACAATGTCCTTCAGGCCGTCGCCATCGATGTCCGCCAGGTTGACTGAATGAAGTTCACTAAACAGCACACCATAGTGATTTCTTGACGGATGCGACCCCATGATCAGGTGGCGTTGGAATGCGACCTCGTCATCCTCCCGCAACTGCTCGTACCAGCAGAGCCCAAAGTCGTGCGCCGCCTCGCTGGTAATCACATCGTTGTCACCATCGCCATCAACATCGTAAGCATACATTTCCGCGCCACCATAAGCTGAACTGAACGAGACTTCATGCATTACCCAGCGGCCACCCCCCGATTCCGTGGCTGGCTGTGCGAACCAGCCTTTCGAGTGAAGCACGTCCATCAGACCGTCGCCATTGACGTCACCGACGCCGAGTCCATGGCCAAACTTCGTGGCTGTAATCTTCTCGGAGATCTCGTAGAACTTCCAAGCGTCAAAAGGCCTGTCCCAGTCGATCGTCGCGTAGCCGAAGAAACCGTCTCGTGTGCAAACCAACTCGGGCCGCTCGTCTCCGACAAGATTGACAAACTGAGGTGACTCGTTAGAAACCCAATCAAACACCTCGTGCTTCTTCCAAAGCGATTCGGCGTTGCCGGCATTGGGGTTTTCATAGACAAACGCAGGCGTGCCAGGAAAGCCGACGACGAACACATCATTCGCGCCGTCGCCATTGAAGTCATGCACCCAGGAAAAGAAGTTATCGGCGTATCGGTCTCGATTCTGTGGTTGTGGGTCGTAAATTGCGTGCTTCTTCTCATACGTTGGACCTTCAAACCAGTAGGGCCCATAGACCACGTCGGCCACCTCGTCGCCATTCAAATCGCCCGCGTTGGCACCTTCGGAGAAATAGACGTCAGTCAGCTGTTGGCGGTCAAACGTGTGCAGCGCGTAATCGGCAGCAAACAATGTGGTCGCATGGCTGCCGCCGAATAGAGTCGAGAAAACAAACATCGCAACCAAGCTGAACTTCAGAAGCAATGCGAGGTGGATCCGGCAAGCCATGGAGGTGTAGACAGTATGGTTGCCAGTGCTACCTGGTAAGATCGAACAGTCTCGAATGAGCGCGGGTTGCGATTTCATTTGGTGGTTTCCTGGTGAGGAGCAGAGGAGTGGCTGGGGTAAATGATCCGGTGTGAAGGCCAATGCGAAGTAGTGCCAAGATGTTCTGAGCAGGCGTGCGAAAGCATCAATTATCTTTCATTTCACAATCGTCGTGTGCTGCTCGCCTCGCGGCTTGACCAGGTCGTTATACAAATCGGGGCGTCGCTGACGAAAGTTGCGGCTGTTTTCCCGCGCACGGCGGATCCGGGCCAGGTTGATCGTTCCCGTAATGTAGGCCTCTGTCTTGTCAGGGCAACGTGCGGCGATGCGGGCAGGCCAGTCGCCAATCATTGTGCCACTGCCGTATGCCTGGTTCGCGGAAATCATGGCGACGTGACTTTGGAACATGGTCGACTTCATAATGAAATCCTCGACGGCGCCACCTCGACCATTGATCCACACAATCAGCTCGGCACCCCGTAGCGACAGGATCCGTGCAGGTTCCGGAAACCAGCCGTCATAACATGTCATGACACCAACTTTGCCAAAATCAAAATCAAACACCGGCAGGCCGTTTCCTTGTTCCATGGCCCATTCGGGATCATTCTTCAGGAACCACTCTTTGCTCTTGCCTGCCGGCGGCTTGGTCCAAGCGGGGCTCCCTTCGTAGTGGTCAACAGCCGCGTGCGTCTTGTGATACTTGCCGGCGATATCACCACCGCGGTCGAAGATCAAAGCGGTGTTGGCGTAGGTTCCGTCATCGAACTGCTCCCAACAACCGACAATCACATAAATTCGGTTTGCCGACGCTGCCGCTGCGATCTTGTTTGTCGATGGACCGGGAACCCGGATATGACCCAAGACATATTCGGGAAATACAATCAGCTCAACGTTCTCCTTACCGGCACGGTCAATATAAGGGAGAATCTGTACAGTCGGGTCGTAGCCGTCTCTGGGCAAATCTCCCTTGTCATAACCACTGATCTGTACCGCTGCGACTTTTACTTTGTCTCGGCTTGGTTCTTTCAACTCGTCGGCGTTGGTCGCCAAACTTAGGATGCTTGAGGCGATGATCGAGGCGACGATGGCAGTCGAGCGATTTGAACGCAGCATGGCAGGTTTCCTTGCGACAAGATCTAGACACCACTAGCCTACCAAAGATCGCACTGCAACAGGTCGGCGATGGCAAGTCCAGGCTGCCATATCAGTGAAATTTGGTGGGCTGTTAGGCGTACGGTTGGCGGATCAATTCTCACAGTTGCGAGAATGCTGGGTGCGCAACTCTTAGTTGCACGAAGGAGGCGGGCCGCAGATTGATTACTCGGGAATCGGCTCTGTAGTATAACCCAAA
This sequence comes from Pirellulaceae bacterium, assembly GCA_030744095.1. The sequence continues at coordinate 7,236 of JASLRF010000003.1, forward strand.
TTCGCCCTCGGACGGAACGCTTAATGCCCGTCGAGAACTACTCGACCACGCGCGGAATCCAGTTCAAACCGAGTGCCAACACGCAGACTAAGGGCTCACATAATTGGAGTCTGTCTTCGTCACTTCTGCGCACCTTGCTCGCGTGTTTGATGGTCGCAGGTGCGCTCCGTGTGCCTGCTACTGTGGTTGCGATCGCTGGGCCGCGGTA
>JASLRF010000004.1 GCA_030744095.1 Pirellulaceae bacterium
CCTGGCGGAAAGCTGTCAGCGGCGAGAGTCCGACGGCTTGATTGTGCCCCATATTGGGACCAGTGGCTTCATTCGCAATTGGCCCTATAGCGACCATCGGCGTCTCTTGTGGTTGGTACTGCGGAGCGCAATTGACTTTCAACCAACGATCGTTACGATTTGATTTCACAAACGTAACTTCAGAAGTTCACAGTCTTTATCGCGGCACGCGCGAGAGTCTCACGAAAGGATTCTTCCATGGCGACGCAAATCCAGGCGGCACGAGCGGGTGAAATCACACCCGAGATGGAATTCGTGGCGAACCGCGAGAGCCTGTCGCCTGAGTTGATTCGAGACGAAGTGGCAGCTGGCCGGATGGTGATTCCGGCAAACGTGGTTCACCTTAGTAAGAATCTTGAACCGATGTGCATCGGAATCGCCGCGAACTGCAAAATCAACTCGAATATCGGAAACTCGGCGGTAACGAGTGATATTGCGGGAGAGCTGGAAAAGCTGCATACGTCCGTTCACCATGGGGCGGATACGGTGATGGATCTATCGACGGGGACCAATGTCGATTCGATCCGCGCTGCGATTATCGACGCATCGCCGGTGCCGATCGGTACCGTCCCAATTTATCAGATGTTGGAAGAGATCGGCGGCAATATTGAAGACATGACGGGCCAGCACTTCCTGGACATGGTCGAACATCAAGCTCGGCAGGGGGTCGACTACATGACGATCCACTGTGGAGTGATGCTCGAACATCTGCACCTGGCCATGAACCGTGTCACTGGGATTGTCAGCCGAGGCGGTTCACTGATGGCCAAGTGGATGATGGTGCATCGTAAACAGAACCCGTTGTATACGCATTTTGACGACCTCTGTGACATCATGCGTCAGTACGACGTCACATGGAGCTTGGGCGATGGTTTGCGACCTGGCTCGATTGCGGACGCCAGTGATGATGCCCAATTTGCTGAATTGGAAGTGCTTGGAGAGCTGACGCGTCGGAGTCAAGAAAACGGCACACAGGTCATCGTCGAAGGTCCCGGACATATTCCGATGGACCAGATCGACATGAACGTTAAGAAGCAAATTGAGATCTGCAACGGTGCGCCTTTCTACTTGTTGGGGCCGCTTGTGACGGACATTGCTCCCGGCTATGACCACATCACCAGTGCGATTGGTGCCGCAATGGCGGCTTGGAGCGGTGCCGCGATGCTGTGTTATGTCACTCCCAAAGAGCACCTTGGATTGCCCGACAACGAAGACGTGAAGCAAGGTGTGATCGCTTACAAGATTGCGGCCCATGCCGCTGATGTGGCCCGGCATCGCCCCGGTGCCCAGGACCGTGACAACGCATTGAGCAAGGCTCGCTTTGAATTCGATTGGAACGAGCAGTTTCGGTTGTCCTTGGACCCGGAAACCGCCCGCGCGTACCACGACGAAACTCTGCCGCAGGATACGTTCAAGAGTGCGCACTTCTGCAGCATGTGTGGTCCCAAGTATTGCTCGATGAAGATCACTGAGGACATCAAGCAAATGGCTGCCGATGGTGATCTGGTGGAATTGGAAGTGACAACGTCCGAGTGATGCGTTGCGTTGGCTGAATGAGCACACGGATTCGGCCTGGAAAGGACTCCAACGTGTCAGAACAGCCTGATCCTGAAGATGGCGAGTCCTTAGCGGGCAGTGGGGATTTCGAACCGGTGGCGAACGTTCCCGCTACGCCGCTGCTACGTGACCGATCCTTTCTGGGCATGATGGCCACACAGTTCTTGGGGGCGTTTAACGACAATCTTTTCAAGCAGCTAATGTTGCTGTTGGCCATTCCCGTTGGTGCTGCGGCGGCCGTCGAAAAAGACCGGCAGGCGGTGGCGACAATCGTTTTTGCGATCCCCTTTATCCTCTTTTCGGGATACGCCGGATTCCTTTCCGATCGATTCAGCAAGCGGCGGATCATTGTGCTCGCAAAAGTTGCCGAGATCGTCGTGATGATGCTGGGGCTGATCGCATTTCTTCAATTTCAGTTGGGTGGAACGCTCGGTCTGCTGTTGGTGTTGTTTTTGATGGGAATGCAGAGCGCGTTCTTTGGTCCGGGCAAATACGGTATTCTGCCAGAGATGTTGCCCAAAAAGCACTTGCCGCGCGCCAATGGCATGATCCTGATGACTACGTTCCTGGCCATCATTTTCGGGACTGCTGTCGCTGGTTTTCTGGGTGAGTCATTTATCGATGATACGGCAATTCCAGAACTACGCGCCGTTGGTTTGTGGCGAGGATCCATCCTCTGTGTGGGAATCGCGATCACGGGAACGTTGACTTCATTGGTGATTCGACGGCTTCCCGCCGCAAAGCCGAACTTGAAGCTGCACCGCAATTCACTCGTCGTTCCAGCTGACACACGCAGGCTGTTGGCACAGGATCGCGCGCTACTGATGGCCCTGTTTGCGTCGTGTGTCTTCTGGCTGGTGTCAGGAATTGCGATCCAAGCGGTCAACTCCTTGGGAGT
>JASLRF010000005.1 GCA_030744095.1 Pirellulaceae bacterium
GGTCAGCCGGTTGGGCAAAGTCGAGTCGACTGCCGACATAGATGCATTTGCCGACGACCTCGCTGCCGCAATTCGCCCTTTTAACACTGTCGATCTCTGCAATCCTGCGAGGCGGAATATGTACCCCTATTAGGTGGTGTCGGGCGTGCGGCTGGACTTAAGATGAGTTGAGACGAAGGAGATGAACTCTTCCTTTTCAGCTGTATCGAGGAGGGAATCCAGCCGCTGGCTTTCCGCCGAGCGCCCACTGGCACGAACGCGAAAGCGGACTCCGACGACGAATTTATGCCACAAAATCGTTTGGTCGCCGACAGTGCGCTTGACCCGCCAGAACACGTTTCTTTAACATATTGAGATGCATTGATGAGTGTGTCGTGCTAATGCACTTGGCCAGTCGCCGCTAGCATTAGAGCGGCCGCGAAGATCGCGTTCATTTAGTCGCACCCACCGCCCCTGTCACACCCAGAATCTTACGAAAGGCGGCCTCAGATGGCTTGGCGTCGCACGTTCCGATTCACCCAACGCATTGCGGTATTCACGTTCGTCTGCCTTTTGTTTGGTCAGACTGTCAGCGCGGTTGACCCGTTGCACGTGCGGATCGATCAGCAGGTTGAGCAGGCTAGCCTTGGGGCATTGGCCGGCAATGCAACGGACGGTGAATTCCTGCGTCGCATTTATCTCGACCTGGTCGGCGCCGTACCACCGGCAGATGTGGCACGTGCCTTTCTAGATGACAAGTCATCCAATAAACGCATCGCTGCCATTGATCGCTTGCTCCAAACGCCCGAGCACTCGCGGCACTTGGCCGGCGTATTCGATGTCATGCTGATGGAGAGGCGTGCCGAAAAACATGTGAAACGCGCCGAATGGCAAGCTTACTTGTTGAAGTCGTTTGCCGAAAACAAACCGTGGGACCAGCTGGCGCGTGAGATTCTGGGTGCCGACGGTACGGACGAAAAAGTCCGCGCGGCGACGGCGTTCTATCTGTTCCGTGATGGTGAACCGAACTTGTTGACGCGTGACACCGGTCGTGCCTTCTTCGGCATGGATATGCAATGCTGTCAGTGCCACGACCATCCACTGATCGACGACTACTACCAGGCGGATTACTATGGCATCTACGCTTTTCTGAGTCGCGGATTCTTGTTTACGGACAAGGACAAGAAAGTCTTCTTTGCCGAGAAGGCCAATGGCGACGTCACGTTCACGTCGGTTTTCACAGAAGAAAAGGGCCGAACACGACCGCGGCTTCCAGGCGACGTCCCGATCGACGAACCTGTCTTTGCCGCGGGCGAAGAGTACTCCGTGAAACCAGCCGACAAGGTGCGGCCCATTCCCAAACACAGTCGCCGCGCCAAGCTAGCCGAACTGGCGACTAGCGGTGAGAACGATGCATTCAATCGGAACATCGTCAATCGGTTGTGGAGTCACATGCTGGGGCGCGGCATTGTCAACCCTGTCGATCTGCATCACCCGCTCAACCCAGCGGCGCACCCGGCACTGTTGACCATGTTGGCTAGCGAATTTGTGGCGATGAAATATGACATTCGCGCGTTCCTCCGCGAATTGGCGCTGACGCGAACCTATCAACTGGCGCTGAGCACGCCGGACAATCTGACGGCGCAGGCCAAGATAGCGGCACAGCAACTGACAGAGCTCGAGCAACAACGCGAAGCGGCTGAGAAGAAACTGGCGTCAGCCTTCGAGCAGGCATCGGCAGCGCGTAAGGTTTTCAATGCTGCTCAAGCGGTGGCATTGACTGTCGCGGACGAGCACACCAAAGCCAATGGTGTTGTAAGTACGACACAGAAAAAAGCGGACGAAGCGGCCAAGAAATTGAGTGACGCCAACGCGGCACTGGCCAAGAACCGGGACATTGCGAAAGCTCTGACAGCTGCGGCGAAATCAGCCAAACTGGCCGTCGCCAAGTTACCCAAGGAAAAAGAGCTTGCCGCGGCTACGGCTACGATTGCCGGTCGTGCAGACAAGCTAACCAAGGATGTGGCTGACGCGGAAAAGAAAGCCAACGATTTGAAGCCAGCCGCAATGTCGACGGCCACGGCACATGAAAATGCCAAGAAAGTGGCAGCCGATGTGGCAACTCGCCTGGCAACGGAAAACCAAAAGCTTGCAGCGACGCGTCCAGCCGTACGCAAGACCATCGCTCAAAGAGTGGCCGAACAGTCTGCACTAGCCCAACTTGATAGCCGTCTTGCCTTCGCAAACGAGCTTTCCGATCTGGAGAAACTGCAGGCGGCGGCCGATGCAGTGGCATCGACGGTTGCAACAGTAGATGCCAAATTGACAAGTGGACGCAAGGAGCTGGAACAAGTCAAACAAGGCATGGTGCCGCTGCAGGCCTTGGTCATCGATGCCAAGGCAAAGCATGACAAGGCGACTGTCGAGTTGAATCAAGTCATGCAACGGGCGGCAGCCAAACAGGAAGCAGTAAAGCTCGTTGCTGCCGCGGCCGCAGCAACCGAGGTTGCCAGCGGTAAGCTCCCCAAGGACGCTGATCTCAAGAAAGCGGCCGAAAGCGTCAAGTCCCGCGGCACAGCGCTGGCCAACGAACTGTCTGCCCTGCAGAAGCAACTGGCCGAACAACAGAAGATGGCCAGCGCTATGGCAGCGCAACTCGCCGCGACCACGACCCGGCGCGATGCAGCGAACAAGCGGTTGGCTGAACTAACAAAACTGGTGCCGAGCTATGAAACTCAACTGTCAAAAACCAAAGCGGATTTGCAGCAAGCTGGCAACCTCGTTACGGAGAGCCAAGAGGGACTGCTGAACGGTTGGAGCGAACGGTTTTTCGCTTCGCCTGTCGTGCCGCTTACTCCTGAGCAGATGGCCTGGAGCCTGATGCAAGTGACAGGCATGATGCAACAGCAGCGCGCCGCTGCTGTCGCGGAAGTCGATAAGACCTTGCCAGTTGATCCCAAACAGCCAAACGATCCAGTTCGGTTGGCCGCGCGCGAAGTGGCGATCGAGAAAGCTGCCCACGCAAAGCTTGTCAAAAACGTCAAGAAATTCGTCGAGTTGTTTGGCCACGCCGGCGGACAGCCGCAAAACAGTTTCTTCGCAACCATCGACCAGGCGTTGTATTTTGCCAATGATGGCACGCTGCAATCGTGGTTGAATCCGGGGGCAGGGAATCTGACGGAACGGCTGAACAAACTTGAAGATCCGGCGGCAATCGCCGAAGAACTCTACATCAGTGTGCTGACGCGGCGGCCCACTTCTGATGAAGTGAACGATGTCATCAGCTACCTGGCGGAACGGCCGAAGGAAAAACCCGCGGCTGTGAAGGAAATGGCCTGGGGCCTGATGACCTCTGCCGAATTTCGTTTTAGCTACTAGCTACGCTTTGCTTGCAAACATAGGAATCGAAACATGAAATGCTCATACACTTGCAGATCGTCCGACCATTTGCTGGCACGTCGGCAGTTCATGGGCACACTGGCCGGCGGCACCTTGGCCAGTGGTGCCGTCGTTGGAGGACTGAGTGCCCTGGCGGCTCCGGACGCGTCGAAGCAACTTGCCAAGAATCAGAAACGAGTTCTGGTTGTCAACATGGCCGGCGGGCTGAGCCAGTTGGAAAGTTGGGATCCCAAACCCGCCACGAATACTGGTGGGCCGTTTCGTGCGATTGCAACTACGGTTCCTGGCACACAGATTTGCGAATTGCTGCCGAAAACCGCCAGGCAGATGCACCACCTTTCACTGGTGCGCAGCATCAACACGAAAGAAAACGACCATGGAAAGGGTCAATATCTGATGCAGACCGGACGCCGTCGCACGCCCGCCGGCGACTTTCCGCGGATCGGTGCCGTCGCGGCGAAGGCGTTGAATGACCCCACCAAATCGCTGCCTGGGCATATTGTCATTTCAGCCGGCGGTAGTGGCGGGCGGAGCAACGATGCGGCCTATCTCGGCCCCGAATTCGCCAGCGTCTCGATGGGCAACGGCAAGCCTCCGCAAAACACCGACCGACCTGCCGGCGTCAGCGAAACGTCGGAATTACAACGACACGCATTTCGTCGCCGTGTTAATGATCGGTTCGCTCTCCGTCGCCGCACGGCCATGACCGACGCCTACATGGCGAATTACGAACAGGCGCTCGAGCTGATGAAACAGCGCGACGTGTTTGATGTGTCGAAAGAACCGCAAGCAGACCTCGACCGTTACGGTAAGCATGATTTTGGGCGCCATTGTCTGCTTGCACGCCGCTTGTTGGAGAATGACATCACGTTTGTCCAAGTCACTCATTCGAACTACGACACACACAACGAGAATTTCAATTTTCATTTGGAACAGTTGGGTGAGTTCGATTCACCCTTCGCAACGCTCGTTGCCGATCTGGCCGACCGTGGTATGCTGGAAAGCACCTTGATCATCGTGCTCTCCGAGTTTGGCAGAACGCCAAACATCAATCAGAACTATGGCCGTGACCATTGGGGCACGGCCTGGTCAATCTGTTTGGGTGGTGCGGGTATCCAAAGCGGTGCGGTCATTGGAAAGACCAACAACAACGGCACCAAGGTCGAGGACCGCGAAGTTGATCACGGTCACCTGTTCCACACTTATATGCAGGCGGTCGGTGTTGACTCGACCGGTCATTTCGATATCGATGGTCGCGCCATGCCGATTGCAGATCCCTCCTATACTGCGATTGATGAACTTCTGTCCTGAGGATCTGTAAGAGGATTACTTGCAAATCGGTCGTGGCCCAAGCCGCTGGCGCAGAGAAACGTGCCCCATGGACGCCAACCTAGCCGACCCAAAACTGACGCACGTTGCCGATCAGTGGAAATATTCGAGCCCATTGATTGCCTGCCGGTTCGACCCGAAGTCGCGGTTCGTGTTTTCCAGCGCGCAGGACAACTCGGTCCAACGCTGGAACCTGGAGAACAATGAACCAGTCGTTCTTAAAGCCCACGACAGCTGGGTCCGCGCCATCGCATTCTCACCCGATGGAGAATTCGTGATGACTGCGGGAGGCGACGGTCGCATCATCTGGTGGCCTACGGCCGCTGATGCCCCAGAGCCTATTCGCACAATCGACGCCCACCAGGGGTGGATACGGAGTCTGGCGGTGAGCCCAGACGGGCAGTTTCTGGCCTCCAGCGGCAACGACAATCTGGTCAAACTGTGGCGGATCGATGACAGATCGCCGGTGCGCGTGTTTTCCGGACACGAGAAGGACGTTTACAGCACTCTGTTCGTCGATGATGGCAAGACACTCATTTCGGGAGATTTGGCGGGAAAAGTCCATCAGTGGGAGATCACAACGGCCAAGGTGACGCGGACCTTCGATGCCAAGCAACTGCATACGTACAACGGTGGCCAAGGCGTCGATTTCGGTGGCGTACGAACGTTGTCCATCAGTCCTGATAAAAAGCACTTGGCCTGCGGCGGTCTCCACAAAGCGACCAATCCCTTGGGTGCCGTCCACGAACCGCTGGCCCTGGTCTTCGAATGGGAATCACAGAAGCTGGTACAGTCGCACATTGCCGAAGGTGTCAAAGGCACCGCTTGGCGCGTCATGTTTCACGACCAACCGTTCTTGTGCGGCGCAGCGGGCGGCAGTAGCGGCGGATTCCTGTTGTTTTGGAAAACGGACCAGCCTAAGGAGTTTCATCGGTTCAAGCTGCCCAATCTTCTCCGTGACATGGATCTGGCTCCTGATGGCCACCGCGTAGCCACCGCGCATTACGATCGCCACTTGCGAATTAGTCGTCTGGCAGCGAAGGTAGACAAACCGGCAAGCACGTAAGCCGAATTGAAGCCCTTCGCCTCTTCAAATGCCACAGACTGATTAATGACTGACGCGAGCGTCGAACCGAGCCAGCCCCAGCCCACCGACTTCGATCGCCAGATCGACCGAGCGATGCAGGTCGATCAGTTCCGCTTGCGGCGTTCATTGCGAAATATCGAAAAGGCGGCCCGTGAGGGGAAGCCGACCGATCGCCAACGGGAGAAGCTGACGCAAGACTTGAACCGTTCGGTCACGATGCGAAGACGACGTGCGGCAACCAAACCCAGCTGCGACTTCGACTTTGATTTGCCGATCTTGGAGTGGCGAGCGGAGATTGCCGAGACGATACGCCGCCATCAAGTCGTCGTGATCTGTGGCGAAACTGGTTCGGGCAAGTCGACGCAGTTACCGAAAATCTGTCTGGATATTGGTCGAGGCGTCGGTGGCTTGATCGGTCACACGCAACCGCGACGCGTCGCCGCACGAACCATCGCGGCACGACTGGCCGAAGAACTCAAATCGTCGATCGGCGAGCACGTTGGATTTCAAATCCGCTTTAACGATACTACGAAGCCGAACACGTTCATCAAATTGATGACCGACGGGATTCTGCTGGCCGAGACACAGGGAGACCGATACCTGGACCGCTACGACACCATTATTGTAGACGAAGCGCACGAGCGGTCGTTGAATATCGATTTCTTGATCGGGTATTTGAAGAATATCTTGCCCAAGCGGCCTGACTTGCGAGTCATCATTACGTCTGCCACGATCGACGCCAAAAGCTTCGCCGCGCATTTTTCCACGGCCGGGCACGAAGTTCCGATCATCGAAGTTTCAGGTCGGACGTTTCCGGTCGAAGTCCGCTACCGGGCATTCGAGCCACAAGATGATAACGACGAACCACCCTTGTGGGCCGACCAAATTGCCGAGGCGGCTGCGGAGCTTTGCCGAGAAGGTCCCGGTGACATCCTTACGTTCCTGCCAACGGAGCGCGACATCATGGAAGTGGCCAAGCGTCTGCGGAACCGCTCCATCGCCGGACCAAACAAGCTTCAGATTCTGCCCCTTTATGGCAGGCTGTCCACTGCCGAGCAGAACAAAGTGTTCAAGCCAACGGGACAACGACGCATGGTGTTGGCGACCAACGTCGCTGAATCGTCCGTGACAGTGCCGGGCATTCGCTATGTCATCGACACCGGGACCGCCCGGATTAGTCGCTATTCGCCCCGTTCGAAAGTCCAACGACTACCGATCGAAGCGGTCTCGCGCGCGTCGGCGGATCAACGCAAAGGACGTTGCGGGCGATTGGGACCGGGGATTTGTATTCGTCTGTTCAGCGAAAAGGACTTTGTAAGCCGCGATCAATACACCACTCCCGAAATCCGACGCACGAATCTGGCGGCGGTGATTCTGCGGATGTTGTCGTTGCGATTGGGGGCTGTCGATCAGTTCCCGTTTCTCGATCCGCCTCGAACCGATGCTATCAATGACGGTTACAAGACTCTGTTCGAACTCGGGGCGGTCGATGCGCATCGACGCTTGACGAGTGTCGGCAAGCAACTCAGCCGTTTGCCCATCGATCCGCGGATCGGACGGATGATCTTGGCGGCAGATCAAGAGAACTGCCTGCACGAGATGTTGATCATCGCGGCAGCCTTAGAAGTCCAAGACGTGCGCGATCGACCCGTTGATAAGCAAAAGCAAGCTGACGAAGCCCACGCCAAGTTCGCTCACGACGACTCGGACTTTCTCACCTACCTGAATCTCTGGGATTTCTTTCACGGCCTGCGCGACAAACTCTCACGGAGCCAGATCCGTCGGGCCTGTCAACAGAATTTTCTATCCTTCATGCGGATCCGCGAATGGCAAGACGTGCATCGCCAACTGATGCAGCTGGCCGGAGATGGCGGCCTCAAGACATCAGCACGCAAGAACGACTCAGATGCGATTCACCGCGCGCTGTTGTGCGGCTTGTTGTCGAATGTGGCGATGCGTCGTGACGGCAACGAGTACGAAGGTGCCGGGGGGACTTCGTTTTTTGTCTGGCCTGGCTCGGCCACCTTCAACTCCAAACCTAAGTGGGTTGTGGCAGGCGAAGCGGTCGAAACGTCACGGCGATACCTCCGCACGGTTGGTCGAATCCAACCGAATTGGATCGAACCACTGGCCGCGCATATTGTCAAACGATCCTACA
>JASLRF010000006.1 GCA_030744095.1 Pirellulaceae bacterium
GTTTCCCGAAGGTGGTCGCAATGTCGACGACGAGATGGGGGAATTTAAGAGCGGCCTGTACTACCTGGGCAAGAAGCGCCCCGATTTGGAACTCGTTCCAGTGTACGTGGACAACTTGAACCGCGTGCTGCCGCGTGGCGAATTCCTACCGGTTCCTTTGCTCAGTTGCATCACGATCGGGCCGCCCATTTGGCTTGAATCGGGTGAGAAGAAGAATGATTTTCTGGTGCGGGCTCGAGATGCAGTTTTGCGATTAAAAGACGTGTAAGGACACAATCGGTATTCATGTTCGCTCTTGAAACATTCATTTCTCTCGAGTTGCAGAGAGCCTGGCTCAATAGGCCAACCTGTATTCTGTTGGGCGTCGTCTTGGGACTGCTGATGATCGCCAACCTGGCGGTGTTGATCCTGAAACGCCAGCCAGAGGGCAATATCAACGCCGCGATGCTGCGGCGTTTCGATTTGCGGCTTCGTGCCTGGTGGATGATGTGCGTGATTCTGATCGCCGGGTTTCTCCTGCGATATGTGGGGACTGTGGTGCTCTTCTGGGCCGTGTCGTTTTGGGCGCTGCGTGAATTCGTCACGATGACACCGACAAGACGTGGAGACCACCGCGCGCTATTCTGGGTGTTCTTCGTTTTTACACCGTTGCAGTATGTATTGGTGGGACTGGGCCATGAACTTTATGGACTGTACAGCATCGTGATTCCGGTCTACGGTTCGTTGTTTATTCCAGCCCGCATCGCGATGTCGGGCGACCACAAACGATTCTTGGAACGATCGGCGAAGATCTCCGTTGGCCTGTTGATTTGCGTCTACGCACTCAGTTACGCCCCCGCACTGCTCGACTTGGAACTGCTCACGGAGAAGCCCGCGCCTGTTTCGGGAAGTTTGTCAACGGAAGAGGGGATGGATTCGTCGTCGGCTCCTACTGAGGATGGCGACACCCAGGAAGCGTCTGCCAGCAACGGCAAACGCAATCTGCGTCCTTGGAACGGAAGCAATGCTGGTTTGCTGTTCTTCCTGGTCCTGATTGTGCAGCTAAGCGACGTGTTTCAGTACGTTTGGGGCCGGCTCTTGGGGCACCGTGTGATCGCGCCGGAGATTAATGCGAGCCGAACTTGGGAAGGGTTCATTGGTGGTGTGGCGACGACAACCATTGTCGGAACACTGCTCTGGTGGGCGACTCCGTTTCTACTCTGGCAAGCTGCCTGCATGTCACTGATCATTGCGATCATGGCATTTGCTGGTGGCATGACGATGTCAGCGGTCAAACGTGACCGCGGCGTGGCCGATACAGGAACGCTGGTCCAAGGGCACGCTGGAGTGCTCGATCGAATCGACTCGATCTGTTTTGCGGCACCCGTCTTCTTTCATCTCACGCGATACTTCTTTAGCGCGATCTGAGGTGTCATCGCAAAATCGTGCCACGCAACTCTTGGGGCGATATCAGGTAGGTTGGACGGGGCGGAGTCTCTCCTGACCCCATCGTCTGGCGCGCCGAAGACGGTGTTGGTGCCAGCGGCCTTGGTGCAGTGGATGAGTGGGTCCACTGCAATACCCTTTGCTGTGCGCCGGCCAGAGGCTGGGGGCGCGAAACGGTCTGTCCGAACCGTGACGGCCGGCCACGCGACCGACTGGATGCTGATGCAGACGTAGGATCGGAGGCGGACGTAGGTTCAGCAGTGGAGGACGCTTGCTCATGCTCTCCATCGCGAACCCTCGCGTACCATCCACCCGCCGGAGTTTCATAGGAAGCAGCCGCGACGCTTCCTGCTTCCGGTGATCGCGATCTGGTCGACGATGTTGTCGATGCGACTGGGGTCAGGGCATTGTTGCTGGCCTCGGAAGCTTGGGCAACCAGCGTGTTTTTCGCAGCGATCGGGCCGCTGCCATGTCGAACCCAATCGAGCCATCTCACTTGCAGTTCCGAGAGACTCCGAAAGCCGTAGTGTCTTTGAGTTGCCTTGGTCCAACTATTCCCCTTCATTCCGTCGCCCACATAGTCGACGAACTTGCGTTTGCCACCTTGAGCAATCAGGAACCGAGCCAACGAATGACCCTGGGCATACAGCGGAAGAATATCACGCGGGTATTCCGTCATCGCAAACATGTTGTTGAAGGCGATGCCGCGATTCGTGGTCAGGAACTCCAGCAACAGTCGGTCTTGCTTACTCGTTTCGACAGTATGTTCAACCGTGGTGCACGCTCCTTCGTCTGCCCAGCGTGGCAGCGGGCGTCCAAAGTGGGTAGCGAAGACGGTGTGCGTGATTTCGTGTGGCAGGACGCTATCCAGAATTCGCTCTGCCGAACCTTGCACTGACATGGTCCAGCCAAACGGCTGGCCGTTCTGGAACATGAATTGGGTCACGCCGCCCGCACCCAAGTGAGGTCCAGAGGTCACCGCAATGGGGCACTTGTCTCGCCAAGCAGGCAGTTCGTGGCCCAGCCATTCCATTGCGAGACTGTGTCGCATGCTCTCTGCTGTTTCGGCAACTTGCCGAGCAAGTTGTTGTGACGACGCGGTCACGATGAAGTTCTCGGTGCGGTGTCCGGCGCCGAGAGAACCAAGGCAGGCCGCGAGAAAGGCGGCGCGAATGAGGCGAGCTTCCATGCTCATGTCACTCCATTGACAAGGGATGTTGGGTGCGGTGCTTCCTGCGACCGCGTTCAAGTGGCTCGATGCAATTGCGGGGATGCAAACCTCAAGCCAATCGGAATCGCACGCCTTGGTGCGAACTGTTGTGGGCGTTCTAAACCGCTGGTGCGGCACTCCTTTTGCCTGCAAAATCCTTTTCGAGACAACAAAGACTGAGTTCGCTCCGACCCTCCTGGTCGACCTAGACTCTGTAAGATTTACACAGCCTAACCGAGGCCCATGAATTTCACCAAGACGAGTCTTGCGTGAATTCTGCCTGCGCCGAAGCGTGCATTGCTAGCTGTCGAACGTCACAGGTGGCACGCGACTCGCATCACAAAGCGTCTTGCAGTAATGCCAGCAGCGAGTTGTTGCCAGTGGGAAACCGCAGCGATTGCAGTTCGG
>JASLRF010000007.1 GCA_030744095.1 Pirellulaceae bacterium
CGATATGCTCCAGCGAGATCCAGAAAAACGAGTTGCCTCGGCCGCCGAAGTGGTCGATCGTTTGCGCCCATTTGCCTTCGACGACAGCCTGACCACGTTGGGACAAGAAACACTGGCCGTCGTCGATCGCCTTGACGAATCTGAGGCGTTGCACGAGTCCGCCATCGACGGATCATCCGATCAAGGTTCGAGAAGCCCGAGGAAGCACGATCGATTGGATCGCTGGACCAGGCCGGTTGCCCGCAGAAACCGCCAGTGGTTTGGCGTCATCGGGTTGGTAGCCCTAATCCTGATCGCGGGCGCGCTGGGGGCGTTTGCGGGCGTAACCATTATCTTGAAGACCGGTGAGGGCGAATTGGTCGTGGAATCCGAAGTCGAGGATATCACGCTGGAACTGATTCCTGACGGCGCCAGCGTCCCCTCCCTGCAAGTGCAATCGGGCAAGACGACGACCATTCGCAGCGGAAGATATGAACTGCGCGTCGCCGGGGCATCGGATTCGGTCACCGTCGATCCACAGATCATTGTCGTACGACGCGGTGATCGGAGGGTCGTGTCGGTTCGCAGAAAAACAGTCAAGGGCAGTTTGAAATCGCAGGCTCAAGGCGCGCAAGGCGAGGCCGCTGCATTGGCGACTCCCAATGACGCCACGACTTGGGAGGAGCAACTACGGATTCGCCACGGCGAATTGAAAATCAAGCTGGCCAGGCAATCGCAACATCTCGGCGAGAATCATCCAGGAGTTGTCGCCACGCATCGCGAACTCGACGTTATCGAACAATTGCAGAACGATACCGTGGATGCGCCGACCCATAAAGGACGCACCTACGCACAATGGCAGCGAATTGTCCTTCGTGAAACCGAAACGACCACCGTACTGGATGCTATCAAATCGCTGGTCAGACTCAGCCATGCGGACCAACATGATAAAACGATCGAGACTCTGTTTCGCGTAGCGGAAAAGGTCAGCGGAGAACTGCCCACGTCGATGGCCAATCGGGACGCTCACATCGACCTTAACGCACATTGGGGAGAAGACGAATCCAGCTCGTCCGGTCGTCAGTACTTCAAGCCGGGGCCAGAGAGCTGGAAGAGCATCATGTCGCAACTGGTCGAGGAGCTAGATGAATTGCCACTCGATGCAATCGATCGACAGCTACGAGTAGCTGTCAGCGGTGAAAACGAGGCCGAACAGTTGTTCGTCATCGCTTATCTGGCATCACGTATGCAGGCTGAAAGGCCACTTGATGGCGGTGTATCACTAATCGATCAACTCGCAAGCCAACGTCAGTCCGATCTGGTCACTGCCGTCGCCATGTTCGTACAGCTGGCCTTGTCGAAGACTGGAGTTTCCGAGCGGCACGTCGATCAGTTGAGACGCAATTCTCCACTTGTAGCGCCAGCCGTATTGAGCGCGATGCTGAGAACGGATCAGTTCACCGCCATGGAAGAAATGGGGCGTGTGGGCGCAACCTCTGTCTTTCACGCTGGATCCACGAATGCGTACGCGAAAGACGCGCTGATGGAGTCGGTCTTCGATCGACAGACCGACGAATCGCCACCGAGGCCGCAGCCTGAGGAGACTGAGTTTCTTCGCGCTTATGGAAAGCACCTCGTGAAGGGATGGCAAGAGACGGAGACGCAATCGTTTCCCGGGCTGTTCAGCATATTCAAGTTGGGCGGGCTAGACCTCCTTGACGACGCCGCCCGCCAGCTTGCGGATCAACAACTGATGTCGGGGATCCAGCAGCTGCTCGCCGAACGCGCCAGACTCAAGAGCGTCACTGAACTAAGATCCGAAATCAGCGGCACTGCAAGAACGCCCTGGCTGCTTGACCTCACCAACACGTTGCTTCACGTGCGAGGCGAATTTCCGATCGAGCTGCGTGATGACCCGCTCGACACCACATCGGCGCTGGGCACCGAGTTTGCAAAATGGGAAGCAGCACTTGACACGAGCGAGCAAAGTAAGGACCGACACGTTTGGATGATCTGGTATCCTCTCGAGACATCCGAGGCGTACTTGCGTCAATGGGGCCGGGAACCCAAACCGGCTACGTCTCAGTTCTCGCCCTCGCTTGGGTCGATACCCCGCGTTCACAGAAACCACGATGTTTTGCCGGAAATCGCCATCGCCGTCGCCGCCACAAGAACTTCCGATGCCGAGTTGCAGAGTGGATTGGCGGTTTGTTTGCAAATAGCCAACCAACGGAAAGGTTGGTTGAGTTGGGTAACACTCCCAAAATACCGTGATCTTCTTCACACAACGGCGTTCAAGAGCGTTGTTCCATCGGCACGCGCAGCGGCACTCGCCCTAGCCCGGCGAGGTGGCTTGGACGACGAAGTGTGCAAGCGAATCGCCTTCGAGTTACTTGACGCTGATTTATCACAGACAGACAAGGAAAACGTGTTGGCCACCCTTGCGCTAGCTGATTCGCTGGAACTGACGCCACCGACTTTTGAACGGCTCTACGCCCTCGTGGGCAGACGGACAATGCGCATTGAGCCCTACGTGCACGTACTCCAGATAATGGAAAAATCGCGAGTGGTCACCCCAAAAGGTCTGAAGCTTCTGCGGGCAAGTCTGGGAAGTCGGGAGAAAACGGTGCAATTGCCTCGGCAGCATTACACCAACATTGGACGCCCCTCGCGATCTTCAGTCGTGGGCGAACTTAAGTTCGCGGCACCATCGGTTCCTCCCGAACTGGCTCGCCAGGCGTTGGCAACCACGCAAGCACTCGGCCCTCAGGCAAAGGAAACGCTACCTGCTATCGAAGCGATGCTGGTCAGAATGCAGAGATTCTCGCCAAACTCCTCAACGGAACTTCAACGCGAACTGCGTGCGACTATCAAATTGCTCCAAGCCGAGTTGCCGCCGCAAGATTCTACCAACGAAAAACCAGCACCCGAACCAGGAACACCAGAGTAGAGCGTCGCGTCATGCGACAACCCGTCTGACCCTTGTCAAACAACCGGTTTTGCCTAGGATGGTTGGTTTGCCCAAGAGGTTTGATGCCCGCCGTGCTGATCTTCATCTATTGCGTCTTGATTGCGCTCAGTTCGCTCTTCGGCGGCTGGCTCCCGGCATTGGTCCGGCTGACCCATACCCGAATGCAGTTGATTATGAGCTTTGTGGGTGGCTTGATGCTGGGGGTAGCGCTGCTGCACATGCTGCCTCATGCGTACATTGAAACCGGTTCCATTGACCACGCGGTCGGTGCGACGGTGGTCGGCCTGGTTGCCATGTTCTGCATGATTCGGATCCTGCATGTCCATCAGCATAGTCATGACGATGCGATTGCCGACTTGGACGATGACCATGACTGCGACCATGACCATGCGGCACCTGATCATGCGGCACCTGATCATGGCGCGCACGGACACGAATCGCATGAACATGCCCACCATTTGAGCTGGGTGGGGCTGTTCGCCGGTTTGGCGCTGCACACGCTGATTGACGGCGTTGCCCTGGCTGCGAGTGTTGCGGCGGGAGCCGACCATGGTGATACGGCGACATTTTTGGGACTCGGAACGTTCTTCGCAATTCTCTTGCATAAACCGCTCGACGCCCTTTCAATTGCCGCGTTGATGGCAGCTGCCGGGTGGTCGAAGAGATCAATTTCCGTCGCCAATGTCGGATTCGCCGTCATGTGCCCTATAGGTGCCCTGACGTTCTTTTTCGGTATCGAGCAGTTGGGCGGGTTAGAACCTCTGGTGTTGGGCACGGCCCTCGGTTTTTCCGCCGGTGTCTTTTTGTGCATTGCCCTGGCAGACATTTTGCCGGAAGTTCAGTTTCATCGCCACGACCGGCTAAGCCTGACTGGGGCGCTCATTGGCGGCATTCTGCTGGCCTGGATCATCGGGATCTTCGAACCCGATCATGCCCATGACCTGCGCGGCTCGCGTCGGTCACAGGAGGTCGATTCCGATGGCCACGGTGACCACCAGCATTGATTGATAGTCATTGCTCTCCGCGAACACATACGTGTTGTTCGCAGAGCGAACAACAACTATGGACGGGCATTTCTTTACTCGACTGTCACCAATGCTTCGATCCAATGTCGAAAGTCCATCCCGTCGGACTTGACATCAGTGGTCACCAGCCTGTTTCCGGGGTCGCCAGGAACCTTGATACGGACTTTCAAACGGGCGGATTGGCGCGGCTCTAGTTCAACGGCGTCGTC
>JASLRF010000008.1 GCA_030744095.1 Pirellulaceae bacterium
GTGTTCCTGGTTTGGCAAAAACGTTGATGGTACGGACGATTGCACAAGCCATTGACCTGGACTTCAACCGCATCCAGTTCACGCCGGACCTGATGCCGTCGGACATCACTGGCACGGAACTGATCGAAGAAAACAAGACGACCGGCGGCCGTGAATTCAAATTCGTCAAAGGCCCGGTCTTCGCCAATATCCTGCTGGCGGACGAAATCAACCGCACTCCGCCTAAAACGCAAGCGGCACTTTTGCAAGCGATGCAGGAGTTGCAAGTGACGGTCAGTGGAAAGACTTATGACCTTCCACAGCCATTCTTCGTGCTGGCGACGCAGAACCCGATCGAACAGGAAGGCACTTATCCATTGCCGGAGGCGCAGTTGGATCGCTTCATGTTCGACATCCGCATCGGATATCCCAAGCCCGAGGAGGAGTTGGAGATTGCAAAGTCCACAACTTCGGATGCCAACATCGAAGTTTCGCCGGTGCTGACCGGTGAGGAAATCACCGAACTGCAACGCATCGTCCGCCGGCTGCCCATCAGCGACCACGTCGGCCGCTACGCGGTCGACCTGGCTCGTTCCACACGTCCCGACGACGAGATCGCACCCGGCTTCACCAAAGAGTATGTAAATTGGGGAGCCGGCACACGGGCCGTCCAGTACCTTGTCCTCGGTGCCAAGGCAAGAGCCGCAATCGAGGGCCAGTACAACGTCACCTGTGATCACGTTCGCACCGTCGCTCCGCTGGTGCTACGGCACCGCATCATCGCCAACTTTCATGCCGAAGCCGACGGTGTAACGCCCGATCGCATTGTCGAGATGCTCGTTGACGTTGTGAAGGAACCGCAAGCGGAAAGCTATGCCTGAATTGAACAGCCGCTTTGGAATGACGGTTTCGTAACATGCCCACAACCACACCCCGCTACAAATACCTCGAACCCCAGGCACTCGGCAAGTTGAAGAACCTGTCGCTGGCTGCGCGGCAGGTTGTTGAAGGTTTCTTTGCCGGAATGCACAAGAGTCCGCATAAAGGGTTCTCAGTCGAGTTTGCCGAGCATCGCGAATACACGCCGGGTGTCGATCCTCGACATATCGATTGGCGTGTGTACGGGCGTCGTGACAAGCTGTACGTAAAGCAGTACGAAGAAGAAACCAGCATGCGATGTTATATCCTGCTGGATACGTCAGCTTCGATGGACTACAAATCGGAGAGCGGTCTTTCCAAGCTCGAATACGCTTCATTTTTGGCAGCCAGCCTTTCCTACTTGCTGGCGTTTCAGCATGATGCGGTAGGTTTAATCACGCTGGACAACCAGGTCCGTGCCCAGGTTCCGCCACGCCAAGGTCCGGGGCATTTACGCGTCTTGATGGAGCGGCTCGAAGCGACCACCGTCGGCAAAGAAACGAAGCTCGGCGACACGTTTCATCAGCTGGCCGAGACGATCAAGCGCCGCTCGCTGGTCGTTGTCCTTTCTGATCTGTTCGATGATCCAAGCGAAGTGATTAGCGGGCTGAAGCACTTTCGCCACAAGAAACACGATGTCATCGTCTTTCAAACGCTTGACCCGGCGGAATTGACGTTTCCCTTCGACGATGTCAGCCGCATCGAGGACATGGAGACCGGCCGTGTGGTCACGAGCGATCCGCGTGCTTTCCGCGCGGCCTATCTTGAAGAAATCACTAACTTCCTGGAAGACGTGCGCGGCGGTTGTTTGGAAGCACAGATCGATCACGTTCTGACAGAAACGAATATCAACTTTGAGACATTCCTTGGAGCCTTCTTGGCCAAGCGACAGATGATGATGGTCTGATAGTAATGACATTCCTCAACCCAATCTTCCTGATCGGCCTTTTCTCGGCTGCCATTCCGCTAATCATTCACCTCAGCCGATCACGACGCACGAAGAAGATCCAGTTTTCGACGACGCGTTTCTTGACCGACCAGTTTCTTCGTTCGTATCGCATGAGTCGGTTGAAGGAGCTGTGGTTGTTGGCGGCGAGAATGGCTTTGTGCGCGTTGCTCGCGATGGCATTTGCCCAACCGTTGATTCAGTCCAGCGGGCAATCGTTTCTGTTGGGTGGGAAGAGCCGAACTGTGGTGTTGGTCGTCGACAACTCGGCGAGTATGGGTTATGTCGAAAACGGTGAAATGCTGCTTGAACGTGCGCAACAGGCTGCCACAGATTTGCTCGACGGCCTCCAAGAAGGTGATCGAGCTTCCATCGTGTTTGCGGGGCGGCGCGATGCCGGTCCGGAAGTTGTCTTTGATGACCCGACGCCGGAACTCGGCGATGTGCGACAGGCCATCGACATGGCACAAGTGGAGAGTCTCGGTACGGACTTGTCGGGGGCGGTCGTTCGCGCGGAAGAACTTGCGCAATCAGGCTCATCTACGACTAGCCGAGAAGTCTACATCCTGAGCGACTTGCAAGATGCCGGCTGGGAGCTGTTGGAAGACAACACTAGCGGTTCGGCCGACGTCAATTTCTTCTTTGTCAGCATCCGCCCGAAGGAGCCTCGCAACCTGGCCGTCACGGCCGTGCAATATGCGGCATCGCGGCCGATGGTCGGTGTTCCTTTTTCGATCAGGCCGCACATACGCAACCAATCCGGTGGAATCGTCGATGGTGACGTCGAGCTATTCGTCGACGATAAGAAAGTCGGCCAACAGCGGCTCGATTCGTTGGCAGGTGGCCGTTGGGCGACGCCGACGTTCTATCACACCTTCGACGACGGCGGCTGGCACAGTGGATTCGTGCAAGTTGCTGATGAATCACTCGCGAACGACAATCGTCGCTACTTCGCATTCGAGGTGCTCGACAGCGTCAAGGTGCTGGCGGTCAACGGCGCCCCCTCCGGTGTCCCGCGACTGGATGAGTTGTTTTTCTTGAAGGCGGCGCTTGGCGCGAGTGCGTCAGGTACCGGCCCCATCGATATAACGACGGCCCTGCCGAACTCGTTGGCCAACAGCGACCTGACGGGAATTCGCGTCGTGATTCTCGCCAATGTCGAATCGCTGCCGTCTCTGGCCGTCGAGAAACTGGAGACGTTCGTCGATCAGGGTGGCAGCCTGCTCGTTTTCTTGGGAGACAAGATCAACGCGTCGTTTTATAACCAGACACTCACTGGCAACAATCGACTGCATGGAGGGTTGTTGCCCGGTCGTTTGACGAACATCGAAGGCGATCCGTCCGCGGAAATTGGTGCGATGCGGATAGGTGATACAGACGAAAGCCACGTTGTCCTCGCGGCATTCGAGGATCGAACGGCCGGCAACTTGGGCAGTGTGACGATCAAAGCGGGTTGGGAGTTCGAGCCGCACGACTCAGTCGTGTTGATGCGCACGAGCACGGGTACTCCGCTGTTGTGCGAACGGTCGTTCGGTAAAGGGCACGTGATGTTGTTCGCCTCGACTTGCGACCGCGACTGGACGAATTTTCCTGTTCGTCCGGCTTATCTGCCTTGGGTCTACCGGCTGGTCGGATATCTGTCGCAGGAACTGATCGGCCCAACGAACTTCTACAACACTGGTGATTCCGTGCCCGTGACCGTCTCAGCGAAGCAGGGCATGTCGCAAATGCTGGTCAAGAAGCCTGACGGAACGATCGGTAACGTCGGCACGACAAGCAACTCGTCTGCGCACTTTTCATTCGACGATACGCGGCAGGTCGGTGTGTATTCGATCTACGCAGCCAGCGCACCGGGCGATGCAGGGATGTTCGTCGCCAATCTCGAGTCGTACGAGTCGGATCTGACTTACCTCGACCAGGTGTTGCCTGACGCAAGTGCAGCCGACTCGACTTCGGACAAGGTGAGCATCGAACAGGGAATTCGAGATGTGCTGCTGCCAGATAGAGCGCTCGTATCGTATGTCGACGATCCAGCGCGGGTCGCCGAAGTGTCGCTTTCAGCTCGGCGCGGAGTGCGGTTATGGGATCTTCTTCTATTCCTGACGTTGGCGGTTGCTCTGTTGGAGCCTTGGTTCGCCAATCGCATTAGTTTACGCCGTATATCGAAACCTAA
The DNA here is from genome assembly GCA_030744095.1 of Pirellulaceae bacterium. The sequence continues at coordinate 4,017 of JASLRF010000008.1, forward strand.
TCGAGTCCTGCCGTCACAGTCGTCGCCGAGAGGACGGCTGAGAGTCGTTTCGCGGGGCAACAGACAATTTGATACTCATTCGGAAGATGCGCCGGAGCCGAACGAGGTTGGAGTGACGTAACTCGCTTAACTCGCTGGACCAATTCACAAAACGACATTAAAGAAACATGCTTGCATCAATAGAATTCGACGGCGTCCGACACGGTTGGCTGTGGTTGGTTTTGATCATCGCAGGTGCTGGCGTGTTGTGCTGGACTTACCGTGGTATCTACTTGCGTTCGGGACGCAACGTAACGTGGGGACTGATGGCTTTGCGAGCGGCTGGTCTGCTGGCGTTGGTCTTGGCAATCGCCAAGCCAACATGGACCGACGACAATGAATCAGTAGACCCGGGGCATTTGGCCGTGGTGTTGGACAATTCGCTCTCGATGTCGCTCGAAGGCCGTTTTGCCAAAGCGACGGTAGCCGTAAATGAACTGCGCGATCAGATCGAATCAGATCGATCCGGACCGCGCGTCGCAGTCGACATCTTCGACCTGACGGGAACGAAGATCACGGGTGACGTTCCGAAGGAACCGCGTCAAGAACGCACCGACTTGGCAAAGGCGACTTCAGAGGCACTCGGCCAACTCCGTTCAAAACTCTTGGTCGGATTGGTGCTCGTCAGTGATGGAGTCGACAACACAGGTCAGGAAGGCGCTGCCCGGTTGGCCGATGCTGGAACGCCAATCCATTCGATCGGATTCCACTCAGACACCGCAGCCAGTCGCCTGGACTTGGAAGTCGGCGAGCCGCAGGCTCCTCCACGGGTCATGGTAGACAATGAGATCAAAGTGACGATTCCTGTCTCTAAGTCGGCGGGGCCTCAGCTTGTCGCGACGGTCACCGTGCGGCGCGGTGGCGAGGAGTTTGCTCGCGAGCGAGTGACTCTGGCGGAGGGAACCGTTGAACAGCTTGCGCCTATCACATTTACGCCGACGGAAGCAGGGAGCTTCGTTTTCACAGCATCAGTCTCGAGCGACACGGGCGAGCAACTGCTGGCCAACAACTCGCGGCATTTTCCCTTGCAAGTCGATGCCGACGCGATTGGCGTGTTGTACTTGGAAGGTTTCTTGCGATACGAATACAAGTACCTCAAGAATCGGCTCGAAGACGATCCCGACGTGAGTTTGGTCTCGGTCGTACGTCGCACCAATCCCGAGCGGGTTGATCTTGCGTCCGGCGAAACGTTAATCACACCCGAACGACTTGAGAACCTCGACCTCGTCATCCTCGGCGACATGGAAGGGGATTATTTGTCTGAAGGCGAGTATGAAGCGTTGAAGAACTGGGTCGACGAAGGACACGCTTTATTAGTACTCGGAGGGTATTATTCGTTCGGCGCAGATGGCTTTCGCAACACTCCGTTGGCCAGCGTGTTGCCGGTTGTGTTTTCCAACGACGGGGTCGAGCAATCTGAAGAGCCTTTCGTTCTGAATCTGACGCAGTACGGGCGGCAGCATCCGATCTTTGAGATTACCGGCGATAGTGTGAACGATCTCGCGTTTTGGAACACGGCGCCTCAACTTCTCGGTTCGAGCCTCGTCGCACGAGCAAAGGCAGGTGCGGAGGTGTTGGCCGTGAATCCCAACATCACGATCGACGGACAGCCCGCCGTCGTGATCACCACGGGACGTTATGGCTCGGGCCGTACGATGGTTGTCACTGCCGACACTACCTGGCGTTGGACAAGGCTGACACGGGTCGCTGGAAAGAGCGACACGCTTTATTCGCGATTTTGGAGTCAGACGATCCGCTGGCTGACGGGCCGCGATATCGAAGAAAAGCGATCGCAACTTGTCGTCAGCACGAACCGCCCAGACTATGAAGTCGGTAAGGAAGTTTCGATCCGCCTGCGTCGGCAAGCAGAGTGGCAATCGGGAGAGGCAGGTCGTGTCGCTGTGGAAGTCGTGGATGGGGCTGGCAAACGTATTCCCATCGAACTCCGTAGCGGATCGGCCGAGCCGAATCTGTTCGTGGCCAGCTTCTATCCGTCATCCAGTGGGCGATTCGAAGTGAATGCCTCGTTGACCAGCGAAGGAAAGACCGTCGCAAATCAAACGGCCGAATTCCTGGTCCATGGCTCCGATTTAGAATTGGCGGACACGGGCACGAATCGATCGCTGCTGAAGTCCATTTCGCAAAAGAGCGGCGGCGTGTATGTGGATGTCGAGGATACGTCCAAACTGGCTGACAGCATAGAGCGCAAGGAACGACGAAACGCCCGCACCGAGCGGACGGAATATTGGGATTCTCCGTTCTTGTTCCTGTTGTTCATTGCCGCTGTTTCCGGCGAGTGGATATTGAGAAGGAAGAACCATTTGGTGTAGTGCGAGTTGCGAATGACAAGTTGCGAATGACGAAACACCCAATGACGAATGATGAAAGAATGTCGATTTCTGAAATCCGAATGAGGTTGACTGTGACTGAACGCAACCTTCTTCATTCGTGCTTCGTCATTGGGTATTTCGTCATACGTCCATAGGAGACGACGATGAGCACAATCGGCGCGTATCCCCAACTTGTTGATCAGTTGAACGAACTCCGTAGACACTGGCGAATCGCAAAAGTGTTGGAGGGATCCCTGCTGGTCGTAGCTGGCGGGGCGGCGGTATTGATCGCACTTGTCGCGGTAGACAATATCTTTCAACTCGGGCTCTTCGGACGCTTCCTGATGGCCTGCATCCTGTGGGGAGGGTTGGGAACGCTGGCCTTCTCGCTCGTGGTTCAACGTTGGCTGGAAGATCGCCGCGAGGATTTCTTCGCCGCCCTCGTCGAAACGAAACATCCTGAACTCCACAACAAACTGATCAACGCACTGCAACTGGGACGCGGTGCGGAGTATGGTTCCCAAGAGATTATCACAGCGATTGTCTCTGACGCTTCGAAAGCAACAATCGATGTCGAGATGGAGGACTGCCTCGATTGGACGCCTGTCAAGCGAGCGGGCATCGGCACTGCCGTTGCAGTCCTGCTTTTCCTTGGTTATGCGATCTTGTTCGCTCCGCGTTTTGCCAACGGGCTGAGTCGTGTCTTGTTGCCGATCGCCAACATTGAACCGTATCGCGCCACGGAGATCGACGAAGCGTCGATCAAACCGTCGGACGGAAAACGCTTTCCGGAAGGCGCCGCGGTCGAAATCACGGTTCGTGTTGGCGGCCACACGATCCCTGAATCGGCGACCTTGTTCCGCAGCACCGATGGCGAAAACTGGCGACCCGTGTTGATGCGGACCGACCGGCGCAGGACAAAGAATGACGCGACCTCGTTTCGATTTGTGGCCGCCGAGGCTGCCGAGAGTTTTCAGTTCTATGTAGCCGCGGGGGACGACCGATCGGAGCAGCGCCGCGTCGAGATTGTCCAACGCCCGCGGGTCGAGCAGTTCGGACTCACCTACCAGTTTCCAGGCTATACCGACCGAGAAGAGCAGAGCATTTCGGAGTCGTCCGGTGAAATCGCGGCCTTGGCAGGAACTCGTGTCAAACTCAGAGTGGCGGCGAACAAAGCGATCAAGGAAGCGTCGTTGGAAACCGAATCGGGCGAAATCATCGATCTGTCTGGCTCCACGGGAGACAAGACGTGGACCGCTGAATTTGTCGTCTGGAGCGACGAAGCGATGGGCCGAAACCACTTGACCGGCTTCGTGCTTGCCGCGCCGACACGTTATCGGATCCGGCTCGTAGACACCGACGGATACGAAAACGCCGTGCCATTGTGGAATGCGGTTACGTTGATAAGGGACCAGGTTCCCACCGTCTCGATTCCTGTCCCCGGACGTGACGAGCAAGTCAAGATCGAGGACAAGGTCAAATTGACAGTCGAATCGCGTGACGATTACGGTTTGGGTCATGTGCGACTGGTTTATCTCGTCAACGATGAGGTAACGGTTCGCGAAGTGGCCCATTTCCCGCACGCAGGAAAACCGGTGCCAAAGACGGTGGACGAGTTTGAATGGAGCCTGTCAGAAATGGGGATCCAATCGGGAGACGTCGTGCAGTACTGGGCCACCGCGGTGGATCGCAACACGGTGACGGGGCCTGGCGAAGCGGTATCGCGAAGATATTCGATCTTTGTCATCACACCGGCGCAGGTCCTGGCCAAGCTGGAATTGCAGATGGACGACTACGCCGCGGTACTCGAAGAGCTGATTCGACTG
>JASLRF010000009.1 GCA_030744095.1 Pirellulaceae bacterium
AAGTTCTTTTCCCAATAGTACACGTAGAGAAAATATTCACGCCAGTTTTCCGGCTTGTTGTTGGGAATGTCCAGGAAGCTACGGCCATCCATGTAGGCGGGCGTTTGCAGGCCAGCGGCATGGAGGATCGTCGGACCGACATCGATATTGCCGATGACCTGCTCGACGACTTTTCCGCCATCGAACAGGTCTGGGCATTGCATCATCATGGGAACGCGAATCGACTCCTCGTATGACACGCGCTTATCGATCAAACCGTGCTCGCCGAACATGAAGCCGTTGTCGCCCATATAAACAACCAGTGTCTCGTCATGAACACGCATCTTCTTGAGTTGCTGAAGGACTCGACCAACGCTATCGTCCACGGCCAACGTTGCCTCGCAGTAGCGTCGATACAAATAGTCCAGCCCCTTGTCACTGTGGTAGGAAAAGTCGATACCGTGCCAACTGTTGCGTTGATCACGAACCCACCGCGGAGCATTTTTGGCGGCGGTGATCTCTTCGCCGCGAGGCAGATCGAGCTTGACGTTTGCGTACCGACCTTCGTGCCGTTTGGCGGGCGTGAAGTTGGCGTGAACCGCCTTGTGTGACAGATACAGGAAGAACGGTTTGTCACCGTTCTGCTGCTCAAGCCACTCGACGGCATAATCCGTCAATTCGTCTGTGACATAGCCTTGCTGCGGAACCCGCTTGCCATTGACATTCAGGGTGTACCTGGGACCGGGCGGAAGATAATTCCCTTGCCCGCGAAAACTGACCCAGTGGTCGAATCCGGGACGTGGATCATCATGGGCACCACCCATGTGCCATTTGCCGATATAGGCCGTCGAATAACCGGCACGCTTCAGATATTGCGGAAAGAAAATTGTGCCGGACGGGACGAGCCGATTGTTGTCAATCACCCGATGCCTGTGTGTGTAAAGCCCCGTCAGGATGGACGCTCGGCTTGGCGAGCAAAGCGATGTCGTGACAAACGCATTCTTGAGGTGGACACCGTTACGCGCCATTGAATCCAAGTGAGGCGTCTCCAGAAACGGATGTCCCATGAATCCCATTGCGTCGTAGCGATGATCATCCGTCAGGATGAAGATCACGTTCCGCGGCTTGGATCCTGTTCGCTTGCCAACGGCCGGCAATTCCACCTTGGCGGCATCCGCAGTGGTCCGAACTTCCTGCGCGTATATCGGTTCTCCAGCGACACAGGCGAAAGCTGCCGGCAAGAACAGGCTGAGCAAAGTAAGGCGGTAAATACGGTGAATCATCTGTTGTCTCTCCCGAGCATGATGCGCTATCGATCTCCAGCACATACGGTGATCGGAACCGGCGTCGCTTGCAAGGGGCGGTCTTCGGCCGGCTAAGCACCGGCTGGATTTGACGAGTCAAATCAATCAGAATGGACCGCTCGCTGCCGCGGCAATCGAATCTGAACCAGTAAGCTTGTGTCAGTTTTCTTACAGATGAGTCAAGTTATCAGCGATGGGCACCGACCGCAGGTTGCTCGGGGAGCGGGTCGCCGCAACCGAGCGATAGCTTATCTCGGTCTGAGGCACAGCCTCACGACGTCTCAAGAGCAGAAAGTAATGTGTGAACGAAGCGCACCTCACGGCTACTGGAGAGATACCACCGGTTCCAGTCGACCGACGGTGGTTGGCTCGCCCAATGACAGTGCTCGCGCTGCTTGCCGCAACCCATTTCCTGGTTGACCTCGTCGCTGGAACGACCAATCCGATCTGGCCAACACTCGAAGAGAATCTCCGGTTGAACACCGGCGGCCTGCTTTGGGTCTACGTCGCCTGGTCGATCGCCACGTCCTTCAGCCAGCTGCTGTTTGGGTTGTGGGCTGATCGTAATCACAGCCGCTGGCTGGTCTGGACCGGTCCATGCATTGCAATTCTCTGTATCAGTTGTGTTGGCCTCGTCAATTCACAAGTTGCTTTGGCGTTTTTGTTTGTCGTCGGAGGACTAGGGGTTGCGGCGTTCCACCCCGAGGCTGCTGCAACTGCCGGTTCGCTCTTACCCAACCGGCGCAGCCGCGCGATGGCGGTCTTTGCGCTGTGCGGCTATTTGGGGCAAGCGGCAGGACCTTGCTACAGCGGTATCATGACTGATCAGTTTGGTGTCGGTGGATTGCGAGTGGGGATCGTTTGGGGCCTGCCGATTCTCTTCGTCCTTTATCTTGGTCTTCGCGGCGCGCCAGTCATCTCGCCACACGATGCATCGGGGAACGCCCCGAAATTCGAGGCAGGTGGCAAGCTATCGCTGATTGCGTTGTTGCTGGCCGTTGGTGCGTTGCGAATCCTGCCGGCTTTGGGGGTGCCTCTGGCCCTCGCCTATACATTGAAGTCGACAGATGCTCCCAATGCAGTGATCGGCGCTGTCCAATCGTCCTTCATGGCCGGCATCGGTTTGGGTGCGATGGTGTGCGCAGCGCTGATTCGACACAAGCGCGAACGCACTGTCTTGTGGGTGCTCCCACTTTGCGCGGCTCCCTTCCTGGCGGCTCTTGCCTATGCAGGCGGGTGGATGCTGATCAGTCTGGTCGGTGCCTGCGGCCTGTTGCTGGGCGTGACGATGCCTGTCTATATCAGTTATGGACAACAGATGCTTCCGCACGGCCAGCGAGTTGCCAGTGCGATCACGATGGGTGTGAGTTGGGGGATCGGCGGAGGTATCGTGGCCTTCGTACTGTGGATCTGCATGAAATACAACTCGCTTTCCAGCATTTTTGGATTCTTCGCGTTGGCTGCGATTCTGAGCGCTGTGCTTTGCTATTTCCTGCCGGATCCCGATCACAAGGAGCATTATTTCGAGTCGTTTGATGATTGAAGTTCCCTACGAAAAACTCGCGCGGTTTTCGGGAAACTTGGCCACGTGCCTGGAAGCGGGTGTCAGTGTCGAACAAGGCCTCAAGTCTTCCAAGCGGTCGTTGGGGCCGACACGCTTTGGCGGGGCGATTGAAGTTGCCGAGATTCGTGTGCGACAGGGAGCTACGCTGCACGATGCACTTGCAACCGAAGCCGCTCCATGGCCGCATTTTTTTTGCCGATTCTGGATGCTGGCGAACGGGCAGGTAGGACCGATGAGTCTCTGCGGTTTCTGGAACGTCATTGCAAACTGCTCGTCGGCCCGGCCCACGCTATCCGCAACGCCTGGTTATTTCCGTTGGTTATCATGCTGTTTGGGACGACGATCCGATTGGGTATCATCGCTGCCACACTGCCGCTGAGCAGCCTGTTTGGCGAGGCAGTTGAGTCGTTACGCGGGTATGCCACGCTAGCTCTCATCGCGATCGTTTTGGTCGCTCCCCCATTTCGACCGCTAGTTGATCCACTCAAACTGGCCCTTCCCTGGCTCGGCGCCGCCGAACGCGAGCTGGCCATGAATCGTTTTTTTCAAGTCTTCGCCATGATGTATGCCACGGGAGGTCGGCGAGTTCAAACGATGATTCGTTTTTCGGCCCGCTGCGTCAATAACATCACTGTCCGCAAAGATCTGTTACAGGCCGCGGAACAAATCCAGCAGGGTGAATCGCTGCCTCAAGCGTTCGAATCAACGCGCCTCGTGACACCTTCTGAGAAAGAAGTGATCGCTGCCGGCGATTTGTCTGGTACGCTAGAGAGAGCGTTTGAGCGAATCGCCTACGAAACGGGTGAGAAACTGACCTTCCGCATGGAGATTATCACGCGTGTCGTCTCGCGGATCACGATGTGGTTGGTGATGGGCTCATTGATTCAAGTGATCTTGGCCCTCTTGTCTCGTTAGTGCGAGTAGCACGGACGTGTAGCGTACGCGACGCCTTGTTTCTAAGTCCTATATGACGAACGACCCGTTACACTTACGCCGAATGCGCTCAAGTGCCCTCATTGCACATTTGACCAATTCCGCCGAACGGTGAATGACACTAATAGGAGACAACGCGAGATGGACCCCAAGGACCCGAACTTCATTCGAGACTCCAGCCTGGATTCGACCGGCTATCGCTTGCTCACACCAGCGACCATCGTTCAGCTCGATCAGCTTCGCCGGACACTACAGATTATCGTCGCGTCGTTGATACTGGGTGTTGTGTCTTTTGGCGGGTTTGCCATCGTCCAGAGCGAAGGGCCAAGAACATTTGCCTCCTCAGAAGAATCTGTGGGTGAAGTCAGGTTGA
>JASLRF010000010.1 GCA_030744095.1 Pirellulaceae bacterium
TATCTGGCTGCTGCCCGTTGACAACAAAGTTCGTACCTCCGTTGTCCCCCGTCACAAGTTCGCCGCGACTGGCGAACCCAATGATGATGTCGTCGAGATACAAGCCTTCATGGTTGTTGTCTTGACCGCCCTGGGCACCGGGCAACCCAGCACTCGTCGAGCCATCGGACGCCGTTGACGCTTCGAAGGCACCGAACGTGTCGCCAAACAGATCCACGGAAACACCGAGCGGAGAAACTCCCAGCGGGCCCAAGCTCTGCGTGACAAACGAGTGACCCACCACATGTACGATCTCTTCGGTCGTTTTAAACGCGGTCTGTACGCCTCCGGCATAGAAGCTGGCCAGCGAAAGCGAGATTGCATTGGCAACCTGGTTCTTACTCATGCCGCTATGCAGGTTGACGGCAAAACCACTGTTCGATCCCGGTGCACCTTCAATGAACGAAAGGGGAACACCTTGTTGAGTGATCGCCTGTGCGTTGGGCAGGTTGATACGTTCGCCATTGCGATGCAATAAGCCTGCCGCATCGGTCACCGTCACTTCAACTTGATAATCGCCAATGCTGCCGGCGATGCCAGTGGGCGCCAGCAGGGGATCGTAGAAGTAGTTCGGTTCGCCGCTGACGGCGGCATAGTAAGTCCCGGTGAGCGGGACGGTGAAACTAATGAATGGATCCAGGCTGAATTGTTCGCCGGGTGCCGGATTGTTAAGGCTGAAGGCCAGCGGATTTCCAGTGGCGTCGAACAGTTGAAGAAATGCATCGAGCGTGGTGCCGATATCGTTGGCATCGACGTCGACAGTCACAATGTCACCCACCTGTGCGTCAAACGACAGGAAGTCCACATCCAAAGCGACGTCCAGCAGCGCAATATTGTCGCCAATGTTGCCGTTCGCCAAAAATCGGCTCGTGATGCCCGTCAATGTCGTGTCCAACGCAGTCAGGATGGTATCGTTCGATTCGGCCAACAGATCCCCAACGGCTGTCGGCGTTGCGGGTGGATTCTGCGTAATCGCATTCGCTAGAGAGGTCCCAACCTGGGAAGCCGAATCCGACGTCGAAAAGGCCACGGCAAACGCGTCTTCCAGCTGCAATGCCGAGAGTCCTGGAGCGAATGTGAAGGCGCCGTTGGAGAACTCGACCACCGATCCGTTAGCGACCGCTGTCAAGCTCAAACCCGCACTGTTCACCGCATTTGCAATCGCTGCTGCAACTTCATTCGCAGTATCATTGGGCTCGAAGGAAACGACCACATTGCCAGGCTGAACACCAGACGAATTTGTCGAATCCTCGAATTCAAACGTTCGTGTCGTCGTCGCGTCGCCCACCTGGAAAGTGTCGCCGTCAGCGATCGAAATTCCATCAACCGCCTGAATGTTGCGAGAGAAGAACCCGTCGCTGTCGAAGATGTAATCAACACCATCAACGGTGACCAACGCTCCGTCGGAGATGGCAGCACCTGTTGGCGCCACCAACGTATAGCCGAAGTCAAGCTCGAATCGATCCTGCGTACCACCAAAACCAAAAGGGTCCAGGGTGGTCAAGGTAAACGTCTGTGCGTCACGGAGCCGGGAACCCGCCAAAGCACGGATTTCATCTCCAACGGTGTTCTGGCTCAACGCTGCATTCGATCCGAAAAACAACTGACTTGCCGGTCCGCGACCGCCAGCAGAATCAAAATCAAAGCGGAGTCGCAGGTCTTCCTGGCCGGCGAAATCGTCCAACGGAATTCGAACCTGCCGCCAACTGTTGGGCGCTCCCCGATCGCCCACATCGAAGTTCTCTTGGACGGAGACATCGATTGCGTCAAAGTACGGGTCATCGAATTCGTCATCCAGGAACCCGTTACCTCGATCCGAATTGTTCGTCGTCAAAAGATGCCAGACGCCGTCTTCACCGCCGGCATAGACCCGGAACGAATCTCGCATCAGGACGGTCGTATTCAGGTCGGCATTCGTGTTTTCGGTATCCAGGAAGTAGCTGTAGTACAACGTGGGACGGTCCGCCGACGAATAATCCTTCAGGCTGAAGGAATTACTGATCAACGAACCATGGGCACCGCCGATCAGATCGTAGTCCCGCGAATTACTGGGGTTGGTCTTCTGATTCGACGGGTGACCATTCTCGAAGGGGCCTTCATAGCCAAAATAGTAACTCAGGTTGCCGCTAGTGTTTTCCGCCGCACGGCTGCCGTCAAAGACTTCTTCCACGCCATGCCCGGGGTCGGCGCGACGCGTGTCCGTGGTGTGCCATAAGTTGTAGTCCAAGTTCGAGAACGCCAGGCCGTCGACATTGAACAGTCCTGTCTCGACGCTCGTTTGGCCGTCAACGAAGACGGGCTGAAGGACTCCGGTCGTATCAAACGCGTACAAGCGGCCGTTGGTGTCGATGCCGAACAGCATATCGGCGTATCGCCCGTTCTCGGCATTGGGCGGTCCCGCGGTGAGGCCCTCGAATTGGATGGGTTCCGGATTGCCGAAGAAGTCGCTGCCGGCGGACAATAAATCGGACGCCGTTTCGATGTAGTCGGCAAAGGCGAAGTTGCTGGAAGGGAACAGAATCTCGAAGAGACCGCCGCCTTCAAGTACGCCGAACGTCGACGGATCGTCGCGTGTCACGCCAAACAAACGACCGTTCAAAAATGCCATTCCGGCGATATCGCCGCCGGGTGCCGAGCCACCGATTCGCAGAGGAGGTTCGGTTGCCGAAACAAAGAACGCACCATTCTGCAACTGAACATCCGTCCCGCGGCGGACCGCAACAATCTGCGAGTTGCTATTGATCGCAGCGACCATGCTGTCGGCAACTTCGGATGCCGAATCGGCTGCCCTGAAGTTGACCGGAATCAGACCGGCAGTGACTTGACCAGTACTCAGGATGTCCGTGAAAACGCCACGTAACTCAACATTGCTAAAATTGGCCGTGATCGCACCGCTAAAGTTGATCCGGTCGCCATCTCGGCTGGCGTTACGGGTGCCGTTCATCGCCTGATCGATGGCGTTGCCGAACTCGGCTGAATTCTGAGATTCTTCGACGGGAATCGCGAACGCACCGGGGCGGACGCCAGGGGCACCGTTGACGGTGATTGTCGGACCGCCCGCGTTCTCGGTCACAGGAGCGCTGGCGTTTTCATTCAAGATGCTGATTCGCTGACCGACGGCAACCGCCGAAGCGTTGAATTGAGCGGAGACATTCACCGCATTGACAATTGACGATATGATCTGCAGATTATTGTCATTCAGCGTGAATGGAATTGCGATCGCGTTGTTGTCGTTTAACCCGCCCTGTCGATCAAACTCAAAGTTCCGCGTAATTGGACCGCGGGGAGCGTTGGGTGGACTTGGCGGCGGAATATCCGTGATCGTGAACGTGTCGCCATCTTGAATCGTATTTCCTGTCGCGGTAACCAACAGCACCGAGCCGGTATCGAATTCGTGCGGAAGCCCGTCCAGGAAGAACGTGTCGCCATCTCGAATCGTGACACCAGTTTGCGGGCTGTGAACATAGCGGACTTCAGGCCCAGCATTCAGTTCAAAATTGACTGCGTTCCCGAGCCCGTCGTCGATGGTAAAGGTCACCGGTCCAGGCAATTCCGTGCCTTCCGCGTCGGTGATCTGGAATGTGGTTGTTCCGTCCGCGGCGACGGTGGTTGCTTCCGAAGCCAGTAGGACCGTATTGCCCGGTCCGATCGGATCGTTGTCCGTATCCAGCGCGCCATGTTCGACAATCTGAGTCCAAGCACCTCGCGTGAGTGGGTTGTTGCCGGTATTTCCCGTACGATTGCCCGGCGGATTGTTGCTCAGCGCGACTCCGGTATTCGGATTGAATTCGTACAGCAGGTTACGTTGATCTTGCACACCAAATGCGAAGGGTGCGTCGCCCCGTCGTCCCACGGCATATCCGGCAACCGAAGAACGACCGGGATCATCGCCGATTTCGATAGCGTCAAAGCGGATCCCAACCCCATTATTGTTGTTACTACGGACGGA
>JASLRF010000011.1 GCA_030744095.1 Pirellulaceae bacterium
GCAACGTTGCTGACGGATTCGACAAATTGGCCGTTTACGGAAACGTGGGTGCTGGGCTCAACGGGCCGTGGCGATTCCTGGTAGATACCGATAACGATGGAGTACCGAATGTTGTTCAGGATCAGAATGCGAGTGGATTCAGTGGTACGTTACTGAACGGTCTTCCCGTTGCGGGTAACTTCGCTCCAACCGATGGCGACGAAGTTGGTATCTTCAACGGCACGTCATGGTTGCTCGATACGACCGGCAACTACGTCCTCGATACCCAGATCAATAGCCAGCTCCGTGGATATCCGATCGTGGGCGACTTCGATGGTGACGGTCTGGACGACCTGGGTACCTGGCACAACGAAACTGCCAATACCGGGCAGTTCCAATTCGACCTGGCCAACGATGGACTCGGAGTGGGGCCGATTCAGACGATCGACTTCGGTTTCCTGGGCGTACGGGAGAGACCGATCGCTGCGGACCTGGACCAGGACGGCATCGACGATGTTGGTCTGTGGGTGCCCGATAGAGCTGGTGTGATGCCGGGTGCGGGTGCGGAATGGTACTTCTTGGTCTCTGGAGACCCGACGGGAGCCAATCGCGTTACGGGCCAAGTCAATACGCTGCAGCATGCATTCGAGCCAGTGCCGTTCGGCAACGACTTGTACATGCAGTTCGGTGATGAATACGGCTTGCCGATTCTCGGTAACTTCGACCCGCCCATCGGTCCGGATGGTGAAGGACAGGGCGGTGCTGGAGGGCCTGAGAACCCAGTCTTCCATCGGCTCGATGTGAACAAAGATGGCAGCATTTCACCGATCGATGCACTTCAGGTCATCAACACGCTGAATGGTGACGGTCCACGTGAGGCAGATCGTGCCCTGCCAGGCGAGCGTGACTATGACGCCAACGAAGACAGATTTGTGACTTCACGAGATGTTGGGGTCATCGTCAATTATCTGAATAGCCAAGCGGTTAGTGAAGGCGAGGGCGAAGGCCTCACGGCGATCTCACTCAATAGTGGGCTCGATCGCGCGGCTATCTTGGCCGACCTCGGTGAAGGCGAAGCGAGTTTGCTGCAGTTCTCAACCTTCGCCACACCCAACTACTCGGCTGGCACCGGCGTATTCGAGCAAGCTGACGCGCCGGCCTCGTCAAAACTGGACGCAGCCGCCGACGAAGTGCTTGCCTCGGTTGTCAACGGTAGCCGAACGACGACCAAGATCAAAGTCAATGAAGTTCGGCACGAACTGTTCGCCGAGACGGATCTCGAAGACGATCTGCTAGACGCACTGGCGAACGATGTTTCCGGCCGTCAGAAGCGTTCGGACTTGGACGAGATCTTCGGCGATTCGACCTGAGCAGGATTATAGTTACCCATCCGTTTACCGACCCGCTGCTCGCAGAGCGCCCGTGGCACCGCCAATCGCGTGGTGAACTTCCGTGGTTGCGCGGACGACAAGGCACATCAGCGGTTGATAGTATACGATGGTACCGGGGCCGCCGTTGGTGTCCCAGAATTCGGGAGCAATGGTTCGCTCGATCAAGGCGACCAGCGAAGGACCGTAATCAGGAATCGCTCGACCTCCCCGCGCGCTACCTTGACTGAATACGCTGGCTGGTCCACCCATGGCTGATCCGGCCATCGCCAAGTGTCCCGAAGTACTTGCCGCGGCCAGACTGGCGTCAGCCAGGTCACGCTCGGATAGTTCGGGTAACGACTGTTTCACGGGGCCTCGTCGTCGTCGGGTACGGGAAATGTGCTTATTGATGTCCGCCTTGATACGCGTCAGACGGCTCCATAGTTTCGTTTTGTAAGTCGTCAGCGTGTCGCTGCTGTCGAGGCGTGGATCGTGGCGAATTTCTTGATAAAGTTCGGTCATCTCGAAAACGGCGGTCGCTCGATCGGCGTCAGACGTCGCTTGGACTTCGCGACGAAACAGTGCACGGAGATCGGCGTTGATCTCGTGAAACTTTCGCGTTTCCGCCGGCTGTGATGTGCTGGCTTGCTGAGACGTCTCGTCAACACCTGTGGCGGCCAAAATCAAGAGGATATATCCAGCGTGCATCGAACGCCTCCTTCCCATCAGTTTGCCCCTGATGTGTAGCGGTCCATTCTATGCCGCCGATGGAATTTGCGCCAAGGCATTTGGTCCCGGGGGGATGCAGCCTGGCTGCCCACGCCGGGGATAAGGCTTCCGCACGTTAGGCAGCTTTGCGCAATTCACATCTCCCCTTAGCGACTCAAAATCGTGGTCCCGAGGCATTTTGCTGGGTTTGAATAAGCGGATCTCGTCTCAGCTCGACTTTTTCCGTTTTAGCAGGTCGAGGACGACGCGATTGATATAGGAAAAAAGAGCCTCCTTGGTTCAAGTTTGTGAATCATCACAACCACATTCTTGAGCAAGGAAGCTCTCATGATTCGCACGCCGAAGGATTTTTCGCCGCTACTTCAAAGTCTCGTTGATACCTTTCGTCGACCGACGACAGCCCGTCGAGTTGTCTTGTTCTTCGCAGCTGCGATTCTAACCGTTGGTGATCGAACCGTCTCGAATGTTTTGCGATTGCTGAGTCTGATTGAGGAATTGAATCCTTCAACCTATCACCGGCTGTTTTCTCATCGCCGATGGAAAACACGGCCACTGGCTTACGCGATCGCCAAGTTCGTCCTCGGTCGATTTGTTCCTCATGGTAGCGTGCTAGTGTGTGGAGATGAAACAGTGGATGGACACCGCGGCAAGAAAGTTTACGGCAAAGCCCGCCATCGCGATGCCGTTCGCAGTTCTCACTCGCATACCGCTTACCGATACGGTCACAAGTGGATTGTCTTGGCCATTCTCGTCGAGCTTCCCTACACCAACCGCCCCTTCGCTCTGCCGGTCCTGGTTGCTCTTTATCGCAGCAAGCAATGCAACACGCAGGAAGGGCGTCGCCACAAGACTCCTGCGGAATTGATGTGCGGCCTACTAGCGATTCTGATGCACTGGTTTCCCGAGAGAAAGTTCGTTTTCGCGGGCGACGCTGCTTACGGAACCCATCTCATGGCTCGCTTTGCTTATCGCCATCGCAAGTGTCTGAGTCTGGTTAGCAAGTTCGTTCCCGATGCAAATCTCTTTACACCCGCACCGAAGCGAAAGAATGACAAAGTTGGCCGACCCCGCGTCAAAGGGAAAGCCTTGCCCAAGCCCCAGGAAGTCGTGGCCAAGAAGAAAAGGAAACGATTACGTGTACGTTGGTACGGCGGCGGTTGGCGGAATGTGGAAGTCGTCACTGGCCAGGGACATTGGTACAAAAGCGGTAAGGTCGTTGTGCCGGTACTGTGGGTGTTTGTCCGTGATCTCGAAGGTACGCATCGTGACGAGTACTTTTTCACGACCGATACTTCGATGTCCGCGAAAGCAGTGATAGAGATGTATGGCGGTCGCTGGAACATTGAGACCACGTTTCAAGAAATGCGTGCGCATCTCGGCTTAGAAACGACTCGTGGCTGGAGCCAGCAGACCGTGATGCGGATGGCCCCATGTCTGTTCTGCCTCTACACGTTGGTGGTTATCTTCTACGACACGCTGCCCTGGTCCAATCCCCACCTTCGCACGACGCAATGGCACGGCAAAGAAGCTACCACCTTTTCCGACATGATCGGCAGCGTTCGACGCTACTTATGGATGGAATGGGTTTTTAAACAGGTCCCAGGCGGCAAGGCCGTGCAAAAACTATCCGCGCCGATACGCGCCGTGTTAGATTTCGGTCTCGCGCAAGCCGTATAAAATGGAAAAAGTCGAGCTAAGGAACGATCGAGAAATTACTGTCGGGTATCAATTGGCACGGTTTGTCACCTCTCCCGCGCAGCGGGGGAGGTCGGACGCGGTAGCGGCCGGGAGGGATTGTTCTGTTGTCTTGAAAATCGAAACACGTGGCGGAGCTGTCTTGTTCAGTTGGCAACGCGAACGCTGAAGGCGTTCTACAACTTAGCCCAGGGTAAGCAAGATTCGCGTTAGCGAATCGAGCGCCACCCTGGGTCACGATAGAAATGACATTATCGGCCGAGGCAAGCGGTACCCACAGGTGCGGCACGTTACCGAGGCCGAAATCCGCCCGCGGCCTATTTCGGTCTCGGTGTCTTGCCGTCCAGCTGGTGCGCTTTTGGCTCGACCGACGATCCTATTAACTCGAAACCCAGGGTGGCGCGGCATTAGCGGAGCTCTTGCCGCGTAACCACGGCGATGGTGTTTAAAGCCAACCGCGTACGATTAAAGGCGTCTGTTATTTGCAAAACACCAAAAAAAGCCACAAACAAGACAGAGCTAAAAAAAAAAAAAA
>JASLRF010000012.1 GCA_030744095.1 Pirellulaceae bacterium
CCGCACGATTCGCTGTACTTCAATTATCGCCAGCACGCTGCACTCCGAATGGGTGACCGGAAGATCGTTCGCGTTGGGCCCACTGCGCGCTGGATGTTGTTCGATTTGGCTAATGACCAAGGCGAAATGAACGACTTGGCCACGAACGAGCCAGATCAACTGACTCGCCTTGTGAACGAATTTGATCGCTGGGAAAGTGATCTGGATGAGTCGAATTAGTAGCGTCCGGCCGAAAGATCAGCTACGTTCCGTGTTGCATCCTTCCCGTTTCCAATTCTCAGAGATCTCATGTTTGAAAACCTTGTGCTGCGAACCGCCGACGATGAAGCTGTGACCCTGAGGGAATTATTCGGGCAGCCTTTGCTATTGATCTTCTTACGTCACTTGGCATGACTTCCGTGCCAGGAGCATCTGGTGCAGGTGCATGAGAGACTTTCAGAGTTTGACCGTTTGGGAGCCAAGATCGTAGTCATTTCGTTCGTGGCACCGGTCAGGCTAAAACAGTACCTCAGTGGTCGCAGATGGCCGATGCGCATGCTGGCGGATCCCCGACGGAAGGCGTACCAAGCCTTCGGTTTGGAGCGAGCGACTTGGTCGCGGTTGCTTAGGCCGCGAGCGCTATTGCAATACCTGAAGCTCATGCTGCGAGACAAAATGCCGCAACGACCACAAGAAGATGTCCATCAGTTGGGTGGCGACTTTATCCTCGACTCAACCGGACGTGTCGTCTACGAGTACCGCAGTCAAGATCCCGCAGATCGGCCAGACCTGGCCAAGCTGCTGCAGGTACTCTCAGAATGTGCGGCGGAGTCGAACAGAGAAGCAACGTAGTGGCGTGTCGACACCGAGAATTAGGGTGCTCGCAACGATCGGTGAAAGGCAATCCGCCGTCTTGGGGGACCATGTTCAACTCGGTCTTGGATTGGTACCTTAGGGGGTTCAACGTACGGTCCTACTGGGACCGGGACTTCGCCTGGCCAAATTCAGGCCTCTGGCGGCTTGCTGACACGAATCAAGGAATGCGATGAACACTGATCTTTTTAGTCTTGAGAATCAAACTGCCGTTGTCATTGGCGGCACAGGCGTGCTCGGCGGTGCCATGGCAGAAGCGCTGGCCCGTCAAGGTGCCCGAGTGGCCATTGTAGGCCGAAGTGCCCAACGGGGAAATCAACGCGTCGATGTGATCACGAACGGTGGTGGCGAGGCGATCTTTCAGGCTGCCGACGCGATGGACCGCGATTCGCTACTGGCCGCGCGAGACGCAATCAGTGCCGAATTTGGCGCTCCCAGTGTCCTTGTCAACGCCGCGGGCGGAAATAGACCCGAGGCAACATTGCCGCCGGGTGCCGATTTTTGCAAGTTGCCAGAGGAGGCTTGGCACAATGTGTTTGATCTGAATCTGGTGGGGGGCGTGCTGTTACCCTCGCAAGTATTCGGTGAGACCATGTTGTCGGGAGAGCAGGGCAGCATTATCAACATTGCGTCGATGGCGGGGATGATTCCTCTGTCACGCGTAGTGGCCTATTCAGCAGCGAAGGCGGCCGTGATCAACTTGACGCAGTTTTTGGCCCGAGAATGGGCAACGCGCGGTGTCCGTGTCAACGCGATAAGCCCGGGCTTTTTTCCCGCCGACCAGAACCGTGCCTTGCTGTTCAACGAGGACGGCAGTTACACCGAACGTGGCGGTCAAATCA
Source organism: Pirellulaceae bacterium (assembly GCA_030744095.1). The sequence goes on from JASLRF010000012.1 coordinate 1,695, forward strand.
TCGGCCACACACCGATGGCTCGTTTTGGTAAACCGGCCGAGTTAGCAGGTGCGGTGGTATGGCTTGCATCGCAAAATGCTTCGTCATTCGTTACGGGCCAGAACATTGTTGTGGATGGCGGCTTCGCTTCCGTGACGGTCTAGACAGAGTCTGCAGATCATTGGGAGTTTTGATATGGCTGGCTTGCAGATTCGACAAGACGATTGCGAATTGGATTTTCTCGCGTTGGGCGCACTCGTTCACCGCCTCGATCCTGGCATTTTGCCGTTTCGAACGGCGCGGTCGTTCGACATCCATGTTTCTGGCGGCGAATACAATGTGGCCGCAAATCTGGCCAGCTGTTTTGGATTGAAGACCGCCATCGCCACCGCCATGGTGAACAATGGCATCGGCGAGCTGATTCAAGCTCGTGTTCAAGAAAGGGGAGTCCAGTCGCATTACAAGATGTTCGAACATGATGGTGTGCGTGGTCCGAACATGGCTACGGTCTACAGCGATCGCGGTCACGGTGTGCGGGCTCCGGTGGTCTTCTATAACCGAGCCAACGAAGCGGGCGCGTTATTGAAAAAAGGCGATTTCGAATGGGGCAAGATCCTTGCCGGCGGAGCTCGCTGGTTCCATTCGGGAGGAATTTTTGCCGCCCTGTCCGAGACGACGGCCGATCTGATCATCGAAGGTATGGAGGCGGCCAAAGCCAGTGGTGCCATTAATTCGTTTGACCTGAACTACCGCGCCAAACTCTGGGATTCGATCGGCGGCCTCGAAAAAGGCCAGGAGATGATCAAACGCATCGTCAACAATGTCGATGCGGTGTTTGGCAATGAAGAGGATTTGCAGAAAGGACTGGGGATCAAGGGGCCGGAGTTCGAAAAGAAATCATCAAAGCTCGACCCGGATTCATTCTTCACGATGATCGACCA
>JASLRF010000013.1 GCA_030744095.1 Pirellulaceae bacterium
CGGTGCGCCCGACACAGTCGTTCCACTCGGTCGTTGCCGGCCAGCAGGGGCGGGTTAGCAGCATTCAGGCGATCGCAGAATCCGGCTTGTGGATGAACGGTGGTTTCTTTGTGCTGAATCATGAGATCTTCGATTACCTGCACGCGGGTGAGGAACTCGTTGAAGAACCGTTCCACCGGCTGATTCGAGCTGGCAGGTTGTCGTCCATGCGATATGAGGGCTTCTGGTGTTGCCTGGATACCTATAAGGAAAAACAAACGCTGGACGATATGTACACGCGTGGCGAGTCGCCCTGGGAGTTGTGGAAGTTGCCACCGAGAGCTGCTCCCGCGACGGGACTCCCTATCGGCACTCCCTCGACAACCACTTTTCATACTTGAGGCACTTTCCGCATTTGAGGCTCTGCCAGAAATCCTGGCGAGCTCCCTTCTGTAAGAACTCATGATCAACCTCCAAATTCGCGATCTCCGTACGATCCTTTGCATCGGGGCACACGCCGACGACATCGAGATCGGCTGCGGCGGTGCGATCTTGAAACTGCTTGCTGATCATCCATCCGCCAAGGTCGTATGGGTGGTGCTGTCTGCGGATGATCAACGAGAGGCGGAAGCGCGCCGTAGCGCTGGAGAATTCCTGTCAGACGCCGCGGAATCGCACATCGTCATCCGGCATTTTCGAGACACGTTCTTTCCCTACGACGGCAGCGAGATCAAAGAGTTCTTTCGCGAATTGCAGGGCCGCGTGGCACCGGATGTCATTTTCACCCACCGTCGCGAAGATATGCACCAAGACCACCGGCTTGTTGCGGAGCTTACATGGAATACTTTCCGCAACCACTTAATCTTGGAGTACGAGATCCCAAAATACGAAGGAGATCTGGGGGCTCCCAACGTGTTCTATCCTCTTGATCGGTCTGTTTGCGCCCGAAAGGTCGAAACGATCTACCAAGAATTCGAGAGCCAGCAATCGCGGAGTTGGTTCACAGAGGAGACGTTTTGGTCATTGCTTCGCATCCGAGGCATCGAATGCGAAGCACCGACGGGCTACGCCGAGGCGCTCTACGCTCGAAAACTCATGCTTTAAAATTACTCATAACCGTCAGGGCGAGCTTATAGACCATCGCGGCGACGGCCAGCAATGCCAGCACCGAGACGGTGTCGACGATCAGGTTCAATGTTGTCGAGCCTGATTCCAGCAGCTTGAGCGAACTGATCTTCAGATACGCCGTGACGCCCAGTCCGACGCCGACCAGTGATTCGCCGGCGATCAGGCCGGATGTTATTAGCACGCCCCGCTTCTGCGCTGCGTCTTCATGCGGTTGTGCAGCTCGACGGACAAGCCAACTCACAACGCCGCCCAACAGAATTGGCACGGCCAACCCGAATGGCAGATAAATGCCGACCGCCACGGGCATCACATGCAGACGAAAATTGACTTTCATTTTGGCCAGAAGGAAATCAGCGATGAGCAGAACGATGCCGATTCCAACGCCCCAAGCAACCATGTCTTTGGGCAGCGCTTCCTCTCCGAAGAACCCTTCGGCTAACGAAGCAAACAGGTTCGCTTGCGGGGCGGGAAGATCACGACCGCCAATTCCGCCTGTCCCTTCGTTCAGTGATCCTTGGTGTAAGACCGTCATGACGGGAGCCATAAAAAAGGCGGCAGACAAAACGCCGACAACTTGCATGATTTGTTGATTTCGCGGCGACGCGCCGACCAGGTGTCCCGTCTTCAAGTCGTTGCAGACATCGCCTGCAGTACAGGCCACACAGCAAACAATACCAGCGACTCCCAGCGTGGCAATCATGCCCGCCTCACCACCGAATTGGAACAGCGTGATTAGCCCGCCAGTAACCAGGACCGCCGTGATAGTCATTCCCGAAACGGGGCTGTTGGAATTCCCCACCAGGCCAACGATATAGCTGGCGACGGCAGCAAAAAAGAATGACATGACGATCATGATCACTGTTGTCAGAATCGTGATTCCGATCGCCTGGCCCAGCAAGACGTAATAAATGCCGCCGATCAACGCCACGCAGATCAATCCCAAGATCAAGATCGCAGCACCACTGATATTACGATCGGTTCGTACTTGCTTGGTCACATCCACTTGTTTGCGAGTGAACAACAACTTCATTTCATTAATTGCCGCTAGCAACCCATCTGCACTTTCTGAGAAAACGTCTTCAATTGGTATCCACTAAAAAAGGCTCTTCTATCATGCTGCGGTTGCAAACAAAGCCGCACGATAGGAGAGCCA
>JASLRF010000014.1 GCA_030744095.1 Pirellulaceae bacterium
GGGCCAGAGGCGAGGCTGCCGGCATAGCGTTTGCAGAATCCTACGATGGAGTGCGTCGCGTGGAGATTCGTCTCCAAGAAAGTGTGCAACGGCGCGCCCGATGTGCGGTGCTGGCACACTTGAGTGGGAGGGTTCCATGGCAGTCACGAACACCAAACAATCTCCCCCAAAGACCTGTCCGACGAATTTGGAACTCGCCACTGCCTTGCGCGAGACAGCAGACTTGCTGGAAACGCAAGGGGCGAACCAGTTTCGCGTACGGGCATATAGAAACGCGGCGGAAACTGTCGAAAGACTGGAAGCGCCGTTGTGGCACACCGTCGAAGCCGAGGGTGCGACTGGACTTGTTCGCTTCCCAGCCATCGGCCGTTCGATTGCCGGAGCGCTGGCACACATGATTCGGACAGGCAAGTTTCCGTTGCTGGAGCGGCTTCGTGGCGACGATGCGCCCCAACGCCTGTTCGCCACAGTCGCTGATATCGGCCCGAAGCTGGCGCAACGCATTCACGAGCATCTCGGAATCGAAACACTTTGGGAACTCGAAACCGCTGCACAGGACGGACGGCTCGCTCAAGTGCCGGGGCTGGGACCGAAACGACTGCGGGCAGTCCGCGAGTCTCTCGCGGGTCGTTTTCGGCGTCCAATGCCCAAAAACTCACCAGCCACGGCTGAGATGGAACTGGAGGCTCCGATCAAAGAGCTGCTTGACGTTGATCGCCAGTATCGCGAACTGGCGAAAAAACAGCAGCTCCCTCGGATCGCACCTCGCCGCTTCAATCCGACACACGAAGCCTGGCTACCCGTGTTACACACCGAACGCGAGTCTCGCCACTACACCGCACTGTTCTCGAACTCAGTTCGAGCTCACGAACTGGGAACCACGCACGATTGGGTTGTGATCTACCGCGATGACAACGACAATCACGGCCAATGGACGGTGATCACGTCTAACTTTGGCAAGCTCCGTGGGAAGCGGATCGTGCGCGGACGCGAGGCCGAATGTGCGTCGTACTATACCAGACAAGCCGCGCTCGCCACTGCGAGACAAAGCCACGGTGGTTCACAAAGAACACTACTGTCATCGGGAGTAAACTAATGGTTGGACAAGTTGACTTTAACACGCTGCTCGTTCCTGTCGATTTCTCCCACAATTCGAAAACCGCATTCGCGCAGGCGACCTGGCTGGTCTCTGGTGACAACCCAGTCGTGATCTTGCTGCATGTGATCGACTCGTCGCTGCCGAAGTTCGCCGAGGCACACGATTTGGGTCCTCGCGGGGAGATCACACATCGTATGCGTAAGCGAGCTGAAGCCCAGCTCCAGGAATACGTTGATGCTAGCCCGGACGAGATCGAAGTCGATTCAATCATCTCGGAGGGCCTACCTTTCCTCGAAATCCTCCAAAAAGCGGATGACTTTGCAGTCGATGCGATCGTGATGAGCAGGATCGGAAGACGAGGAAAGGTCGAAGACCTGCTCTTCGGCTCAACGGCTGAGAAAGTCCTTCGCGGCAGCAGTAAGCCCGTGCTTGTGCTGCCGCCGAGCGATTGACCTCCGTGGCACTTTGCCGAATCTGCCAAGAATCAGGACGGTTCGATCAGCCGTCCCGAAGTCAAAAGCAAGCAAGTTGGCAAAGGGAGCACGAACGCACACTTCGCACGTTTGCCGCACGCCTGTCACGGCATCATGTGCCAATAATCGATGCCTTCGTACTCGACACCACCACTCAGACTTGCCAGCCAGACGATCAACGCCATCAGTGCGAACACCACAGTTACGACAGCGATAGCAGTCCAGCGATCGCGCCGAAGCTGTTTGTCGTCAAGTGGCTGCTTAGCGGGTGGAGAGACGATCGGACCTGTGTGATTCTTCATTACGGTCGACATCTCACTCCTCCTTTCGAGGCAACCTCTGCCTCTATCCTTCTTACGTGCAAAACGCGGGCCAAAGTTTGTGGGATTAAACGGTCCGGCGCGGCAATTGCTAGAGTTCCAGGTAGCGGAAGTTGCAAAACTTCCCAACCTTGCTGGTGGGTGGAGTTCTTACGAATCCCGCTACCAACAGCACAACGAAGGAAGGGGGATGAGATGAGAAGGCACGATGTGATTCGTGACATGCGAGCAAGCTTACTGCGTCGGCGTGGAGCCATTCGCCAGTCTTTAGATCTTGCCCGTTCGCAACTCTGCAACAAGCGTGACCGCGATGTCGGTGACAGTGTTGATTTCGCCCTCGATGCCGAGTGTCACGAGGTCAGTTCGCAACTAGCGGAGGTTGAGAGCACCGAGCTAGCACAGATCGATGTTGCCTTGCAGCGGATGGCCACTGGCGACTATGGCGTCTGCGGAGACTGCGGCCGCAATATCCCACTGGCCCGACTGCGGGCTTTGCCCTACGCGACGTTGTGTGTCAAATGTCAACGTGATCATGACACCGGTGGAAGCCGCAACTACAGTTCCACGTCATTCGCCGAACCAGGCGACAACGACCTGCTGCTGAACGGGAATGGTGCGGGTCTATCGTGAGGTGACGGGATGTCCGAACCGGCGACGCTCAAACGCAGCCTTGGCTTGCCGATGCTCACGTTCTATGGGCTGGGGACGATCGTCGGTGGTGGGTTCTATGCGTTGATTGGCGAAGTGTCAGCCGAAGCTGGCATGTTGATGCCACTGGCCTTCCTGGCCGCCGCATTGATTGGGCTGCTGAGCGCTTTTTCGTTTGCGGAACTGTCGGCCCGCTATCCGGTGAGTGCTGGCGAATCGCAGTATGTGCTGGAGGCGTTTGGAAGACGCTGGCTTTCGGCAGCCGTCGGCTGGATGGTGATCCTGACCGGCGTTGTCTCCGCCGCAACGCTGGCCAGAGCGTTCGCACGTTTTGCCGAAACGCTGATCGCCGTCCCGAATGAGTGGGTGATCGCTGCTGTCGTCATCGGACTCGGGGTCATCGCGGCCTGGGGAATCGCCGAATCGGTTTGGCTGGCAACGATCATCACGATCATCGAAGTTGGCGGTTTGCTGTTCGTCTTCTTCGCCGGCAGCAATCATCTGGCTGCAGTTCCAGATCGCTGGCATGAGTTAATTCCGAGCTTCTCGTTCACCGAGTGGTCCAGCATCTTTCTGGGGGCGTATGTCGCGTTCTATTCGTTCGTCGGCTTTGAAGATCTCGTCAACGTGGCCGAGGAAGTCAAGCAGCCGCATCGCACCCTTCCCGCTGCAATTCTCATTTCGTTGGGCCTGACGGCACTGCTCTACGGGTTGGTCACACTTGTTGCCGTTCTTGCAGTCCCAATGGAACAACTGGCTGAGAGCAAATCACCGTTGAGCTTGATCGTCGGCGAAGGAACCACGGCGGCAAAAGTAATGGCCTGCATCGGAATGTTGGCAGGCGTCAACGGAGCGCTCGTCCAGATTGTAATGGCGTCACGCGTCGCCTATGGGATGAGCAAGATTGGTCTCGCGCCGCGCGTGTTTTCCAACGTTCACCAACTGCGTCAGACGCCGATCGAAGCGACATCCGCAGGTGCACTCTGCGTGTTGCTGCTCGCCTTGTGGTTCCCACTGGTCTGGCTTGCCAAAGCCACCAGTACGATCCTGCTCATCATCTATGCGCTCGTCAATCTCTCACTCTTGGTCATCAAACACCGCCATCCCGATCCCCAGGGTGCAGGGCCTCGTTATGCGATCTGGCTGCCCCTCTTTGGTTTTACCTCTTGTGTGACGTTTCTCGTCTTTCACGCGGTGTCCGTTTTGCTATAGCTCGTATTCTCCTTCTTCACACCCTTCAATCGTGCAGTCAAACCGGTCCAAATCCGTTAGCAGGGTGAGGAACCCGATGTAAGATGATCATGGATCGCCCTGGCAGCCTGGCGGCCCGCTCCCATAGCGAGTATCACCGTGGCGCTACCCGTCACAATGTCGCCACCGGCGAAAACTCCTGGTTTTGATGTGCGAAGTGTTTGTTCATCCGCCAGGATATAGCCGCGGCCATCGGTTGCCAGGTCTGGCGTCGTTGACTGTACCAGCGGGTTGGCACCCGTACCCAACGCGATAATCGCCACATCGATTGGCAATTCGTACTCCGACCCCATGATAGGAATCGGCGAACGACGGCCCGATGCGTCCGGCTCGCCAAGCAGCATCCTCTGGCAGCGGGCCGCGCGGAGACGGCCGGATGTATCTCCCAGGAATTCAAGGGGCGCTGTCAGCATCAGAAACTCGACACCTTCTTCCCGAGCGTGATGGATCTCCTCCTCGCGCGCCGGCATCTCAGCTTCCGTTCGCCGATACAGCAGCATTGCGCGCCGGGATTCTAATCGCAAGGCAGTACGAACGGCGTCCATCGCGGTGTTGCCGCCACCGACTACCGCTACGACACGGTCGCGACAATCGTAGACAGGCTCGTCGAACTCGGGAAACGCGTTCGCGTTCATCAAGTTGACGCGAGTCAGGAACTCGTTGGCCGAGTAGACACCGGCCAGGTGCTCGCCGGCTACGCCGAGAAACTTCGGCAAGCCCGCACCGGTAGCGATAAACACAGCATTGAAACCCTCTTCACCAAGCAACTCGTCGATCGTGATGGTCTTGCCGATGACCACGTTAGTTTGGAAGCACACGCCCATTTCTCGCAAATTGTCGATCTCCTGCCGCACGATTGCCTTGGGCAGTCGAAATTCAGGGATTCCGTATATGAGCACGCCACCCGGTTCGTGCAGTGCTTCGAAAACCGTGACTTTGTGGCCTTTCAACACCAGATCACCCGCGGCACTCAAGCCCGCCGGTCCGCTGCCAATGATTGCCACGCACTGTCCCGTCGCCGGTGCCTGAGGTGGCAGAGCTAGCTTTCCTTGCGAGCGTTCGTAGTCGGCAACAAATCGCTCCAAATAGCCGATTCCCAGCGGCGCAAAGCGCTTGCCCAAAATACACTTACCCTCGCATTGGTTCTCTTGTGGGCAAACGCGTCCGGTCACTGCCGGCAGCACGTTGTCTTCGCGAATCTTGGCAGCGGCGGCGAGATAGTCGCCATCGTAGATCAATTCGACAAACTCTTTCACTTTGACCCCAACCGGGCATCCTTCGACACATTTCGGATGATTGCACTCCAGGCAGCGTGCTGCTTCCGAGTGCGCCTGAAGGACGGTCAAGCCAAGATTCACTTCATCGAACTCGTGCCGGCGAACATTCGGCAGCTGAGCAGGCATCGCCTGCCGAGGAAGTTTGACGCGATCTTTGGGTGTGAGCGGATTCGTCATTGGTTGTCTTCTAAGAGTTCAGGATGCCGTTCGATCAAGCGGCATGGATGTGCGACGCGCTCTAAGTCCTGCCGCGGATCTTGCTCAAATCGTGCCAACGCGTCGCGCTCGGCGGCATGGTACATGGAATTTCGCTGCGCAAGGACGTCAAAGTCCACCTGGTGGGCGTCGAATTCCGGACCATCGACACAGGCGAATTTCGCCTCACCGCCGATCAACACTCGACATCCACCGCACATGCCCGTGCCATCCACCATGATGGAGTTCAAACTCACCGTCGTGGGAATTCCGTGTGGGCGAGTCACCTCTGCCACACCACGCATCATGGGAATCGGGCCGATCGCCAAGACGAGATCGATTCGCTCCTCTTCCCGAATCAACTCTTGCAGTTTGTCCGTCACTCGTCCTCGCTGACCGTAACTACCGTCGTCGGTTGTAAAAAACAGTTCATCGCTCACGGCGCGAAGCTCGTCTTCCAGAATGACCAACTCCCTGCTGCGGGCACCCAGAATCGTAAGTACACAGTTCCCTGCCTGTTTCATTGCCGCTGCTGTCGGCCAGGCGATGGCCGTCCCAACGCCACCGCCGATGATAACGACGGTCCCATACTCGCGAACTTCCGAAGGATTCCCCAGCGGGCCAACCACATCGAGCAGGAATTGTCCGGCTTCGAGCGAATTTATCAACCGAGTCGTCTTGCCGATCCCTTGAACGACAAGCGTGATGGTTTCCGCGCTTGGATCACTATCGGCAATTGTCAGCGGGATACGCTCGCCATGATCATGCACGCGCACGATCACAAACTGGCCCGGCTGCTGTTTCGCGGCAATCCGCGGCACACGAACGTCGATGCGTTTGATGTCTGCGGCCAACCAGCGAGCAGCTACAATCTCGAACATGTCTGCTTCTCCTGGTATCAGGCAAATGCAAGTCGAGTGCCGGGACAGTGGATCTCGTCATTCAGCCGCTGCTCGCGAGACAATCGCCTCGCCCTTTTTAGCGTGCGATTCCTGGCGGAGCGCCCAAAAATCGGACAGGCAAAACAGACGTGTTCACACTGCCATCTTTCGGTAGCGTACCAGTTTCATCCAGCTCCTGCTGGCGCGCGATTCCGCACGGCCAGGTGCCAATCTGTGACAGTATTTTCCGCCGTTAGCCGCGACCAGAAAGCGGTCGGGAGTCTTTTTCGGGCAACGACTTACGATCGGCAGACACTGATGGCCGAAAAAGACTCGCGACCCTGTCACCATTCGATTTACGCCATCTCATTGAACGGTATTGCCGTCAGCAGCAATTCAAATATCGGTATCAGAATTGCTGATTAGTCTACCGTCGGACGCTCGGACAACAAACACTGGGAGAGCGGTCATGACCACTGCCACAATAGCAACTCAACTTCGTTTCATCCGCAAGTTTGAAGAGATCAGCATCGAGGATATCCCGCTCGTGGGAGGCAAGAATGCATCGCTCGGCGAGATGTGTTGTGAGCTCCGGCCGGAGGGAATCAACCTCGCCGATGGATTTGCGATCACGGCCGAGGCGTATCGCTACTTCCTGGAAGAGGCTGGTTTGGCGAACGAACTCCGCGACATCTTGTCGGACCTGGATGTGCGCGACATTGAGAATCTCCAGCAGCGCGGCCGCCGCGTTCGCCATGCAATCCTCGGTGCGGAACTGCCGGCCGACCTGCAGCGCGAGATCACCGCCGGCTACGCAGAGTTGTGCGAGGTTGGCGAGCGGGCTGATGTGGCTGTGCGAAGCAGCGCGACGGCGGAGGACTTGCCCGATGCCAGCTTCGCCGGCCAACAAGAGACATATCTCAACGTGCAAGGCGACGCGGCACTGTTGGAAACATGCCGTCGCTGCTTCGCGTCGTTGTTCACGGATCGAGCGATTTCGTATCGCGAGGACAAGGGATTTGATCACTTTCAGGTGGCATTGTCGATTGGCGTTCAACGGATGGTCCGTTCAGACCTAGGATCGTCGGGAGTGATGTTCTCGATTGACACTGAGACCGGATTCCGCGATGTCGTATTGATCAACGCGGCTTATGGGCTCGGTGAAAACATTGTGCAAGGTTCGGTGAACCCAGACGAGTACTATGTCTTCAAACCGATGATTCGCGACGGTCATAAGCCAATTCTGCAAAAGGCCTGTGGAAGCAAGGAATTCAAGCTGGTCTACGACACAGGCGGCAGCAAGATGGTGAAGAACGTCCCCGTGCCGCCCGATGATCGTGTGCGCTTCGCGATAACGGACAACGAGATTCTCACACTTGCGCGCTGGGCTTGCTTGATTGAAGAACACTACAGTGAGAAACGCGGCCAGTTTACTCCGATGGACATGGAGTGGGCCAAGGACGGCCGAACTGGTGAGCTGTTCATTCTGCAAGCAAGGCCGGAAACAGTTCAATCGCAGAAGGATACTGATTCTCTCGAAGTCTATCACTTGAAAGAAAAGGGCGACGTGCTTTGCCGCGGTCGCTCGGTTGGCGAGAAGATTGTTTCCGGCCCGGTTCGCATAGTCAAGAACGTGGAACATCTACCCCAGGTTCAGCAGGGCGATGTCCTTGTGACGGACAAGACCGATCCCGACTGGGAACCGACCATGAAGAAAGCCGCCGCGATCGTGACGAATCGTGGAGGGCGGACGTGTCACGCAGCGATTGTGAGCCGCGAGTTGGGGCTGCCGGCGATCGTCGGGACGATCCATGGAACCGATGTTCTGAAAGACGGGACAATCGTAACAGTCTCATGCGCCGAGGGCGAAACAGGATTCGTCTACGACGGCGAGCATCCCTATGAAATCGAGACGATTCCTTTGGAGAAGACCGAACGGCCGCGTACAAAGATCATGATGAATGTCGCCAACCCGGAAGAGGCCCTGCGGTTATCTTTCTTGCCAAACGACGGTGTCGGTCTTGCGCGGCTGGAGTTCATCATCAACAACACGATTGGCATTCATCCGCTGGCGCTGCTCGACTACAGGAACTTAAAAGACCCTGCCGTCATCCGCCAGATCGACCAAGCCACAGTCGGCTACGATCGCAAGCACGAGTACTTCGTCGACAAGCTTGCTCAGGGCGTCGCCACAATCGCGGCCGCGTTTTATCCGAAAGATGTCATCGTGCGGATGAGCGACTTCAAATCGAACGAATACGCGAATCTGATTGGTGGGCATCTTTACGAGCCCGCGGAAGAGAACCCAATGATCGGTTTTCGCGGTGCCTCACGGTACTACGACGAGCGTTACCGCCGCGGGTTTATGTTGGAGTGTTTTGCGATGGAGCGTGTACGTTGCGAGATGGGCTTGACCAACGTCAAGCTGATGATTCCGTTCTGCCGGACAGTC
>JASLRF010000015.1 GCA_030744095.1 Pirellulaceae bacterium
CGTCCTCTGGATCACGGCGTGGATTATGTGTTGCATTCGGCAACCAAATATCTGGCAGGTCACAACGACGTCCTGGCAGGTGTGCTGATCGGCGACAACGACAAGCTGGACTCTGTACGATCGCTCCGCGGAATCATGGGGGCGGTCAATTCGGCGCATAACATCTACTTGCTTGAACGGGGCTTGAAGACGTTTGGAATTCGAATGCAGCAGCAAAACGAAAATGGCCTAGCCGTCGCTGAGTTTCTCGACGGACATTCGCGCGTCGAGCGCGTTTACTATCCAGGACTTGAATCGCATCCTTACCATGAAGTCGCCAAGCAGACCATGCGTGGCTACGGCGGACTGGTGACGTTTCTGGTCAAGGATGCGGATTGGCGGGAAACCGGCAAGATCGTCGATTCGGTCAAAATCCCGCGAATCGCGCCGAGCCTGGGAGGAGTCGAGTCGCTGATTGAACAGCCGCTGGTGATGAGCTACTACGAATGCACGCCCGAAGAGCGGCAGCAGTTTGGAATCCCCGACAACATGATTCGGATGTCTTGTGGGATTGAGGACAAAGAAGATTTGATCGCCGATCTGCAGCAGGCGTTGGAAGCATGAAATTCCGCACCCGCTCGATTCATGTTGGCAACGAACGGGACCCCGAAACCGGCGCCGTCGTGCCGCCGATTCACGTCGCATCCACCTTCGTGCAACACCGCGCTGGTGAATGGCGGGAATTTGACTACGGGCGGAGTGGAAACCCAACGCGCAAATCGCTCGAACGAACGGTCGCTTCACTCGAAAATGGTACCCATGCATTGGCCTACTCGACTGGAATGGCAGCCACGCATGGCGTCACCATGCTCTTGGAAAGCGGCGACCACATGGTGGCCGGGGCGGACATCTACGGCGGCACGTACCGGTTGCTCCACAAGGTTCTTAGCCGCAGCAACGTTGGCGTTACGTTGGCCAATAGCAGGAATCTGACGGAACTGGAAAACGCGATCACGCCTCAAACAAAGCTGCTTTGGCTGGAATCGCCCGGCAATCCGTTGATGTCCATTACGGATTTGAGAGCCTGCGTCGAAATCGCCAGGAAGCACAATCTGCTGACCGCCGTCGACAATACGTTTGCCACGCCGGTACTGACACGCCCGCTGGAGTTGGGAATCGACATCGTAATGCACTCAGCCACGAAGTACCTGGGCGGGCACAGCGATGTGCTCGGTGGCGTACTCGTCGTTCAGGATGCCGAGCTGTTCGACTGCCTTTATTTTATGCAAAACGCGACAGGCGCCGTGCTGGGTCCATTCGACGCTTTCCTGGTCGCCCGCGGCCTCAAGACGTTGGAGTTGCGAGTTCGAGAGCAGTGTCGAAATGCCGAAACGATCGCTGCATTTCTCCAGGCCGATGCGAGGATCAACCGAGTGCTCTATCCTGGCTTGCCCAACCACCCCGGACACGACATCGCGCGCCGGCAAATGGACGGTGGGTTTGGTGCCATGCTCAGCTTTGAAGTCGCCGGCGATTTTGAAAAGGCTAGACAGGTCGTTCAATCGACCGAGCTGTTCCAGTTGGCCGTGAGCTTAGGGGCGGTCGAGTCTCTGATCGAACAGCCCGCCTCGATGTCACATGCAAGCTACGACGCCGCTGATCGCAAATTGCATGGAATCGAAGATGGCCTGATTCGGATTTCTGTGGGACTGGAAGACTCAGACGACTTGATCGAAGATCTCGACCAGGCACTCGACGCCTAGCGAGGCTGTGCCTCGGGCCCACGCGAGCTCTCGCTCGGTTGCGGCGACCCGCTCCCCGACCAACCGGCGGTCGGTGCCCGTCGCTGAAAACTTGACTCAATTGTACAAGATAGGCCCGATGCAAGCTCTCTGGTGCGTGTCGCGATGTCGTACTATTTCGCTCGTAGCGGGTTGTGCGGTACCAAGGACAATCGACGTTCCGTTGAAACGGCACGAAGTACACGTGCCGGTTTGGGCTTAGCCTCTGTCAACGGTTGCGCAACCGAGATCGACAGGCTGCGCGGTTCGGAACGCCGGGCCGTGCTGGCGCGGATCACTTGCCGATGGATGGGCCGACGCTCGATCCGGTGGCTTGCTTCCGAGGAAGGTATCGGTGGAGACTGCAGTTCATCGTCCATGAAAGGATTCGGTGGGGATTCGGACGGGCCGACTTTGGACGATCTTCTGTGGCCTTTTGATTTGCATTTCCCGGAACTGCCGCACGAGTCGCAAGCAAACGCCGACGACAGGTGCCGCAAGCTACTCGACACAATGTGGTCCACACCGTTCATTACAATCGGAATCACCGAAAGACAGCACGTCGAGCATCCACCTTTCGATTTTTGGACACTGCCATGTTTCTGGACACTGCCATGTGACTTCTGGAAGATGCCAAAGCCCTTTTGGGCGGTCACATGCCCTTTCCCCTTTTGAACACTCCCGCAACCGCAACTCGTGTGAGGAGATTTCTGAGAGTGTTTTTGTGTGGCCCCACAACCGCAGTCGGACGACTTCTGAGCGACCTTTTGAACTGGTGAGCGGCCACAGGCACCCTTTTGCGATGGCCCAGAGCCGGCCAAGGCGTACCCCGGAAGGGTGAGGGCAAGAATGAACACTGGCACCAGTTGCTGAGGATTCATGGTGGATCTCCACGAGTGAATTGTGAGCTCGGCATCCGTGGGATCAACGCTATTGACCCACGTGCAGAAGATAGGTGTTGTTTTCGCTAGAAATCATCGAACCAGTGCCATGCGAATGATCAGAACTTTCGTTTCGACCCCTAAAGTCACCTCAACAGGAATACACGTGGCAATCAGCGAAGTCTGTTGCAGACCCCCTAGATTCGCGCCGTGAGACGTCATTTCAGGAGGTCCCAACACCTGATGGGACAACACCTTAGCATTGCTGCCAGCCACCTCTTGGGGGACTGGCTATCACCACAAACCGACTGTTCACGTTGGGAAGTCTGTTAACTCTATGACGATTGTCAGAACTTTTACAGTTAAGCCGATTATTCCGATTTTTCCGAAAGTTCGATTTGCGACCGATCCGATATCCACTGCTGATTGGGAAGTTGTTTTGAATCCAGGTCGATCCTGAAGCCGATTTTCGAGGATGCCGTTATGAAAGTTTCGCCGCCACGCAACTGTCACAAGATCTGTTGTGGTCTATTCGCAATCGCGCTGGTGTGGTCGACCACAGCCACTGCACAACAGAGTCGTTCAAATCCGCTCCGCCAACCATCCGGCCGTTCGGGGGCTCGGCAGCAAGCTGCGTCGGCGTCGCGCACAATAGCGGAAACGGATGCGGTCTTGCAAACCAAGGCAGTTTCAACCACCCAGTACGACACGAGAGGACGTGCCACCGAAGCGCCGTCCTTGGTGCAACAAGCGGCCTACCAAGCATCTGACGACGAAACGCGTCAGTTGGATGAACAGGTCCACCAACCCAGCCACAACGAATCAGTTTTGTTGCAAGAGCAGCAAGGTGGGTTCGTAACGCAAGAACTTGGCGGGAATTATCAAAAGGGCGTCTTCCAGAAAGGCGGCATCGTTCAGAAGGGCGGTATCGTTCAGAAGGGCGGTGTCGTTCAGAAGGGCGGTATCGTCCAGAAAGGCGGCATCGTTCAGAAGGGCGGCATTGTCCAAAAAGGCGGGAAGGGTGATTGCAGTTCATGCAATGGAGGTGGTTGCGTTCAATGTTGCCTGCCTTGTATTCCACTAGACAATTTCGAGTTTTTTGGTGGGGCTCAAGGCTTCTCCGGGCCCGCCAATCGAGGCGGCACGGCCAGCTTTGGATTTCAGCAGGGGTTTAACATCGGTATGGCAATGCCATGTTCCGGCGATTGCTTCGGCGTGCAGCTTGGTCTTCGCGCCACGCAAGACAATTTGTCGGGAGCGGGCTTTCCCGAAGATGCTGCAGGGAACAGACTGTTCACCGACGAAACACGCAACC
>JASLRF010000016.1 GCA_030744095.1 Pirellulaceae bacterium
TCGAACTGACACGATTGGAACTGAAAGACTCTACGTCCGATTCCGCCGCAGGCCTGAGTGGCGCGCAGCTCGATGCTCAGATTCGGCAGTGGCGAGAATCAGATCAGATTGCGGCAGAGGAGAGCATTTCGCTCACTAGTGTCGAGAATTTCAAGTCGACCGTGCAATTCGGTCGACGATTGGCCGTGGTCACGAGCACCAGCAGCTTTGGCGGTGGCAGATCCTCCAGGCAGTCGACTTGGCAGGATTTGGGTACACTTATTGCCGCCACGATCTCGACGCGAGATGGCCATATCATTGCCGAACTGAGCTACGAGTCGTCGAGGTACGAGCCCAGCGATGATGAAGATGCGCCGGGTGAGACTCTGACCACCACACTAATGACGGGACTATTTCTGAGACCTGGCGAGCAGCAGGTGGTCACCAGCTCTCAAGCCACCGACCACGTGGTGCTGTTGGTCACTGTATCCGAGGTCACTGTGTCCGAGATTGGGCAAGCGCGTGTGACGCGTCGGAGTCCGCCGTCCCGATCATCAGCCGTGCGACGACCAAGTCCCGGCCGAACACCATTTTCCCGAACACCATCTTCGCGAACGTCTCCTTCGCGAACGTCTCCGCCCCGATCAAGTGCCCGCGACCAGGACCGCTATGCTGCTTTTGTCCAGTCGATAATCGAACGGTACGACAAGAATGACGACGGCTTCCTTGACAAAGGCGAATCCACTCCGCTGCGTGAAGAATTCAGCGACTACGATCTAGACGAGGACGGTAAGCTGACTGCCGACGAGTTACTGAAGTACTACATGAAGCGCATCGAGAGGTAATGCGTAGTCCTCTTCAACACTTGTAGGCCGCGAACAAGCGAAGCAAGTTCCGGCAAAGTATCAAAGCAAGTGGCTACCATCGGTTGGAACTGCGTTGCTGGCTTCTTGTTACCGACCTACGAATTGCTGCTAAGGATCGTTCGAGGAATTACTGTCCGATAGTCGCCTTTCGCTCCGCGAAAGGAGCGTGCTTTCGCGGAGCGAAAGACGACAATAGAAGATCGAACTCTACTAACGCACGCGTCCCCAAAACTCCTCCATCACTGAAAACATGCGCGGGTCGTGCTCTTTCAGTTCCGCTCGTACAAACGGATAGAAATCGTTAACGCCGAAATAGGCTTCCGTCGCTTCGGCAAAATACTCTTTGTGATTGTTCAAACCATAGTGTCGGACCTTGGCTCCCGTGTACAGCAACACCTGCTTGTAGATTCCCTGTTCCTTGGCGTCGTTATAGGCTTGCACGATCTTGGGGTTGTCGAAGTTCAAAATCTGGTCGTGGAATGAATGTGCCAATTCATGCAGAACCACATACGGGTGTTTGGCCCACATGTGCGGCGCATAGAGATTTCTGGCACGAGGAATGTGCACGTGCTTGACCAGACGCGGATCATGGCCATTGCGGACCAGCCAACCGCGATCGGGGTGATACTGCATATTTCCCAGCTTCGGGTTGTCAAGCTCGACCCAAATGCGCAACTTTTTGAGTTTCGCTAAACGATCCTTGGGCACGATGTAGGTGACACGTTGCAGATGATTCGCTAGCGCCTGAAACGCTCTTGTGGCAACCGCTTCGTTTTCTGGCTGCATGAGTTGAGGATCGACAGCAATCGTCCATCCTTCGATCTCTTTTTCCACAGGGTCGTAAAAGCGAAGTTCGTCCGCTTCTAGCTTATGGGTGCATGATAGAATCAACGTGACGAGGACCAACGGGCAAAACGCCCGCGGCCGACGGATACCGAAATGTGACATATCGTAGTTCCTACGGTGAGATGCGCGTTTGGCGAAAGATTGTTAGTCTAGTTGGTCGCGCGTGACAACGACAGTTCCCGTTGTGGTATCGGAATACACGATTGCTTGGAGATTGACAGAATGAGGAAACGATGAATTGTTCGAGCCGATTGATGTGGGGTACGCTGATTTTGTCCGTTGCGGTGTTTTCTCAGACTATTGTTACGGGTCGAGCTTTGGCACAAACGGCAGAGCTGCAACTCGATCCCAAGCAGGTCAATGCCGCACCTCCCACTGCGCTGCCTGGGAAGAAGACAACCTGGCACGGATTTGATCGATACGATTTTGTGGTCGATGGCCGAAAGTCGATCGTCGTAACACCCACGGAGTCTGCGGCGGGGCATCCTTGGATTTGGCGGGCGAGATTTTTTGGTCACGAGCCGCAAACAGATCTTGCCCTGCTCCGGCGAGGTTTCCATCTCGTCTATTGTGACGTGGGTAACCTGTTTGGCAGCCCAAAAGCGGTGGCCCATTGGAATGCGTTCTACAAGTTTCTCACGACCAAGCACGGATTTGCTCGCAAAGTTGCCTTGGAAGGCATGAGCCGGGGCGGTCTAATCATCTACAACTGGGCGGCCGCCAATCCAGATAAAGTCTGTTGCATCTATGGCGACGCACCCGTCTGCGATTTCAAGAGTTGGCCAGCAGGAATAGGCCGTGGCAAAGGAAGTCCCGGCAGTTGGCAGGCGTGCCTGAAAGCGTATGACTTGACGGAACAACAGGCGCTCGAATATCGCGCAAATCCGATTGATCAACTGCTGCCGCTGGCGAAGGCCAACGTGCCGCTGTTGAACGTGGTAGGCGAAGT
>JASLRF010000017.1 GCA_030744095.1 Pirellulaceae bacterium
CCCATCCACCCAGAAGACTTGCAGAGAGTCACGCAGCGATTGCAGGACGGATCCTACTCAGGCGGCGACGACGCGCCCACTCATTCGCCTGCCTGCCTCTGATCTTACCGGGCGGTCCTCTGGTTTTCCCATCATTTTTCATTTGACATGAAACAAGATGGTCTCATACCGGGTATAATGCGGCGTACCAAATGATTCGATATTGTCGTGACTTACGCCACGACCCCGTACCCCGGAGGCGCAGTTGGTCAGCGTCTCGCATCTCAAGGAACTCAAGTGGTGGAAGCACGCATTTTGCCTTTGGCCGTTCTCGTGTTGATCGTTTCCTTCCCGCTGACGACGCCAGCTGCGGAACCTCAAACTGCTGCAGACTACTTTCCTGAAACGGTCGTCGTGTTTGCCGAGTTGCCGGATCCTGCGGGGCTGCTAGACCTTGCTCTGGATCATCCCGTACGTCACAAACTGGAATCACTCGATGCAGTTCGGGATGCCTACGGGACGCCACAGTTCCTTCAGTTCAAGGCGGTTGTTGCGGCCGTTGAGGCCCAACTCGGGCAGACTTGGGTCAAACTGATTAAGTCAGCCACTGCGGGAGGCATCGCGGTGGCAATCGATGCTCCTACCCAAGGGGCTGCGGTGGTGCTCACGGCCAAGGATGAACAGACACCGAAAGAACTACTCGAATCGTTCGCTCGCATGGCCAGCGCGGATGCCTCAGCAAATAACAATCCCAACCAGATCGAAACCGGGGAGTACCGTGGCTTGACCGTTTATCGAGTCGACCAGTCGCGAGCGATCGTGTTGGGCAAGTCGATGCTGGTGACGAACAAAGCGGAACTCGGACAACGCATCGTCGACATGTATGTCGACAAGGCCGGCAAGACGCTGTCGCAGAGCAAGTTGTTCAAGCAAGCCCAAAAACTGGCACCCACTGACGCCACAGTATGGGGCTATGTCGACATCGCGGCGATTCGTCAAAGCGGTCTCGCCAAGGAACTGTTTACGGGTCGCTCGGACAATCCAGTTCTCGAGTTTCTGGTTGGCGGTATTCTTGCCAATCTCAAAGAAACGACACTGGCAACATTTGCTATGTCATTGACGGAGGAAAGACTAAGCGTCGATGTGGCGGCGCCGCATGACCCGGCCTGGATCAGTGAAGAACGTGACTACTTTTTTGGGCCAGCAGGTAAGGGATCGGCACCTCCACTACTCCACGTTGATGGCGAATTATTGAGTCTTGCTACCTACCGTGACGTTTCGCAGATGTGGCTCCGTGCCGGCGATCTTTTTGACGAAGACGTCAACGACGGATTGGCCCAGGCAGAAAGCAACTTGACGACGTTTTTTTCCGGTAAGGACTTTGGCGAGGATATTCTCGGTGCTGTGAGCCCTCAGATTCAGCTGATTGTGTCGCGACAGGAATTCGCTGAAGATGCGCCCAAACCTGCGATCAAGCTACCGTCGTTCGCCTTGGCACTCCGGCTGAAAGACGCCGAGACCATGCGGCCCAAACTTCGCCGCACGTTTCAAAATCTGATCGGTTTCTTGAACGTGATTGGCGCCATGAACGGGCAACCACAGCTCGACTTGGACATGGACAAGGAAGGCGACAAGCAACTTATCGCGGCCGCCTACCTCCCAGAAAAGGACGCCGATACGGCGCGTTTACCGATCAATTTCAATTTCTCACCGTCCATTGGATTCGTGCAAGATCGCGTTGTCGTTTCCAGCACGAAATCGCTGGCTAGTGATCTGCTAAACCTGATTGACGGAGACACGTCGAAGGCCACGCCGCCGACAAACACCGATGTCCGCGCCGATTTGGCAGGCGTGAGTCAGATTCTCGAGGACAATCGCGGACAGTTGGTCGCGCAGAACATGCTCTCCGAAGGGCACACCAAGGAAGAAGCCGAGGTGGAAATCGACACTCTTCTGGACATTTTGAAGACCACGCAAACTGCGTCGCTAAGGCTCACAAACCAAGACGGCGAATTGCGCCTGGCACTCGAACTGACGTTTGCACCACACGATTCATCGGCATCGCAATGAACAACCTGAAATCGCTCGACCCAAAGTGGGCCTGGTCACCTTTTCGGCCCACCGCCGATCGCCCCTGGGACCAACCGATGGCGGCGCATCTTTTCCGACGTGCCGGATTTGGAGCTTCACTTGGGCAGCTGAATACGGCGGTCGAGCAGGATCCCTTGGAAGTCGTGGCGGAAATGCTGAATCCAGTCGATCTTCAGCAAACAACGCAGGCAGAGTTTGCGGAGGCCGTGCTGGCAGGTGGCGACCCCAAAAAACTGGGGGCCTGGTGGGTCTATGTCATGCTGCAAACGCCCACGCCGTTGCTTGAAAAGATGACTCTTTTTTGGCACGGCCACTTTGCAACCAGTGCTGACAAAGTCACTGACGCACGAGCGATGTACGCCCAGAATGCGTTGTTGCGTGCCCACGCGATCGGTGATTTTCGACCGTTGGTCCATGGCATCTCACGTGATCCAGCGATGTTGATCTACTTGGATTCGTCGACCAATCGAAAAGCGCATCCCAACGAGAATTTCGCACGTGAACTGATGGAGCTATTTTGTCTGGGCGAGGGACATTACAGTGAGCGTGATGTCAAGGAGTTAGCGCGGTGCTTTACCGGTTGGGAACTCCGCCGTGAGAGATTTCGTTTTAATCGCTATCAACATGACACGGGCGAAAAGACGGTCCTGGGAAAGACGGGGCGTTTCCAGGAGGGTGAAGTCATCGACCACATCTTGGACCAACGGGCCGCGCCAGAGTTCATCGCGCGAAAGCTGATCGCTTATTTCATTGCCGATGAGCCCGAGCCCAGTGAGCAGTTGGTGGCCCCGATCGCGAGTAGGTTGCGAGAATCATCATGGAACATCGGCGATGCAGTTCAACACATACTGCAAAGCAACTTATTTTTCTCACCCCACGCATTTGCTCGCAAAGTTCGCTCGCCTGTCGACCTGACGATTGGCCTTTTGCGGTCCCTCGAGGGGTCGACCAACGCCACGCAACTTGCTGGCAGCCTTCAGGAATTGGGACAGGGGCTGTTCTTCCCACCGAACGTCAAGGGCTGGGATGGCGGCCGCACGTGGATTAATTCGTCGACACTGCTGGGACGCGCCAACGTGATTGGGCGTCTGGTGAGTGACCCCAAAACGCGTTTCGGCGGTGGCGACTTAGAGACCTATTTTGAGCAACTCGAGGCCGAGTCCAACGAACAGATTGTCGATATCCTGCTCAGCCTAACGGTGGCCGTCCCTGTGCCCGATGCGGTCAAACGCAAGCTGGTTGAAGTTATCAGTCGCCCAGGTATGCGTAACGCGCGAATTGCCGATGCGATCCACGCGTTGGGTACGTTGCCCGAATTCCAAATCGCTTGACCCTATGTTCTAATTGCCCGTCCCCACACAAACGGCTCAAATCCATGAACAGAACTTCCACGCGACGCAGCTTTCTCCAGTCCGCGTTGGGCTCATCAGCGGTCATTTCTTTGGGGACGACGGCCCCCGCCGTTTTCCAGCAGGCTATGGCGGCCGACGACAAGGCGAAAGAGACCGTTCTTGTGGTCGTGCAACTGAGCGGTGGAAATGATGGGCTCAACACGGTGATTCCTTTCGACGACCCGGTGTACCAAAAAGACCGCCCAAAGCTGGCAATTCCATCGACTGATGTTCTCTCTCTCGAGGATGGCCTGGGCTTTCACCCATCGGCACGCGGTCTTGCGAATCTGTTGGAAGACGATCAATTGGCGATCGTCCAAGGGATCGGCTACCCCAACCCAAATCATTCGCATTTTGAATCAATGGACATCTGGCACACCTGCCAGCGAAAACGCAAAGGCAATCCTCGCACCACAGGTTGGCTGGGCCGTTATCTCGACGGTGTGTCGTCAGCAACGGGTGGCGACCCTTCAGCGATTCATCTGGGTGCGAAGAAGCAGCCTTTGGCATTGGCCGCCGACACGACTCGCGTCCCATCGATCCGTTCGCTGGAGCGATTCCGCTTGCAAGACAGTGGCGATGGTGACGTACGCAGCGTGGCCAGCAATTTGGTCCAAGTGGAAAGAGACAAGGAAGATCCGTTGTTGAGCTTCATCCAGACCAGCACGACGGCGGCACTGGACGCCAGCCAGCGTGTCGAGGAGGCGCGGCGGGACTACCAGACACCTGTCGAATATCCGGATCATGATCTGGCGACGAAACTCCGCACGGTCGCTCAGCTGATTGATGCCGGCCTCAAAACACGCGTTTATTACTTGCAGTTGGACGGCTTCGACACGCACTCTCAACAAGCGGCGGCCCATGCGGTGCTGCTAGGTCGATTGGGTGGGGCCGTCGAGGCGTTTATCAAAGACGTGGGCCATCATGGGCATGGCGAGCGAGTTCTCGTCATGGCGTTCAGTGAATTTGGGCGGCGGGTCAAGGAGAACGCCAGCGAAGGGACCGACCACGGTGCGGCAGCGCCTTTGTTTCTCGCTGGCAGCAAAGTCCGCGCCGGACTGCACGGTCAGCCTGCCAGCTTGACTGATCTGCAGGACGGCGACGTGAAGTTTCACACGGATTTTCGTCGAGTTTACGCGACGGTGCTGGAAAACTGGTTGGGAGTTCCCAGCCAAGCGTTGCTGGGCGCCGAACACAAACCACTCGAAATCCTCTCGGTCTAAGAATAGTTGATGCAGATCGTCGTTTCGCTCCACGCCCAAGAGACCGTCCGTTGAGTATTCGCTGCGGAGTTGCGCGGCGACTGAAAACGGGATTTCAGCCTAGAACGGCCGTAAAATCAATTCTCTGGCTGCTCGACAGCGCGGCGATGCTATCACGGCACTGAGAGTTCGGATTGACCTGATTCGCCGATCGTGGCACGTTATGTGTCGCTACACGCCCGGTAACGTGCCTTCCAGGGAGGGAATCGCCATGCACGCACTTTCGTCGCACATCGTCTGCTTGCTTGTCGCTCAGTTTGGCCCCGACAGTGGTTTCCCCGCGGATCCGCCACCGGTCACACCGCCGGTAGTGCGCTCCGTGGTGCCCGCCGCCACAGTTGACCTTTTGAATCAACAGCCGCTAAGGACTCCGGAACGCACCGCGCCACCAGTGGGAAATACGGTCATCCTTGCGTCAACTGTACCGGTTCACTCACAGAAGTCGCTGGCACGGGCCGAAGCTCTTGTTGAGCAGTTCGTGGGCTGGGATCCTGATGCGATCGAGGGCGAGTCATTCACGTTGCTGGCTTGTGTTCAGCAAGCTGCCACCACAGGTCAGCAATCGGCCACGATCAGAGCTTACTGGCAGCTTTGCTCCGCCATCGGTCGATATTCGCAGGCGGAACAGGAATTGGTTACATTGGCCGGAATCTCCCCGCAGTTGGAATTCGAACAGCTGCAAATTCGGGCCGCACAACGATCCGCGGCAGCACACCGAGCCCAAACCCGCGTCGAACTCTTGACAGCCCAAGAGAAACTCGGCGAGGTCGCGGAGTTGCCAGACGAGACGCTCCCCCTACCTGCCGACAGGCCATTTGTAGGCAAATACCAAACGCGTTTGACCACGATGTATGCGCGTCGCGCCATACCACGGCGGCTGCGCAGAATCGACCGTGCCCTGCCCCACCAACTGAAATTGATCGAACAGAGGGCCGACGCCGTGGATGCCAACTCCCGACTGTTAAGCGACCTTGCCGCACTCTACCAGCGCGGCCAAGTCCCCCTTTCGGTGTTGCTTCACACATGCCGGGAATTGGTGGATCAGCAATACGCGTTTCTTAACGCGGTGGTCAACTACAACCACCAGATCGCCACGTACTCGCAGGCCGTCGTCGGAGTCACGTTGCCGTCAGAGTCTCTGGTTTCGACGCTGATTCGGCAGAGTTCCGCCGCCACTGCACGGATCATTCGCGACGAGAATGTGCGACCCGCTGCGGCCGAGCAGATCGAGCCAAGCAGCGTTCGTCCTGCCTTCGAACCGAGAACGTCGCAACCGACCTTTGAGCCTCGTACGCCGAAGGCAAACGGCGGAACAGCATTCGACCCAAACTCAGCATTTCCAATCAATGACTCGCCGTAGCAGATCCTCAAAATGAGTCGAGGCAGTTTTTGCGAGCGAGCGAGCGACAATGGCCTCAGTTCGACCGTGCAGGAATCGAGATCCTCTAGGGCGACCAGCGGAATCTGGTCTGCCAGTCGTAGGATGGGGCACTCTTCCCCGTCAGTCCTGCTGCGACGGGCAAAAGTGCCCGTCCTACAGGTGAGTTTCCATCTGCCCGTCGCCTTGGCGCAACACGGAACCTGGATGAAGATGCAGTGATGACTGTTGCCAGACCAGAAACTCCAGTTGCCGTGCCTAACGTGGTGCCATTGAAGATCGGTCCGGTGGTCATTGACCCGCCAATTCTGCAAGCGCCGATGGCCGGGTTTACCAACTATGCGTTTCGCCAAATCGTTCGAGCGTATGGCGGCGTGGGCCTGCAGGCAACCGAAATGGTCAACGCTCGCGGTTTTGTCTGGATGGACGACAATGTCGCCGAACATCCGGATCGACTGTGGGGCGTGCGCGATGAGCCGCGCCCCCTGGCCGTCCAGATTTGGGACAACGACCCAGAAACGCTGGCCCAAGTGGGCGCGCGGCTCGCCCATGACTACCAAGTCAGCGTGGTCGACATTAACTTTGGCTGCCCCGTTAGGCAGGTCACCCAAAAGGCTGGGAGTGGTTCGTATCTGCTACGCGAGCCAGACCGCATGGGGACGATCATCGAGCGTGTCGTCGAGGCGTGTCGACCGACGCCGGTCACCGCCAAGATTCGCTTGGGTCGCACTCGTGATCAGATCAATGCTGTCGAAATCTCGCAAGTCGTCGAAGGGGCAGGTGCCGCAGCGCTCACAGTACACGGCCGAACGGCGGCGGACTTCTTTCGAGGAAATGCCGACTGGGATCGCATTGCCGAGATCAAGTCGCATCTCAAACGTCTTCCGCTGATCGGCAACGGTGATTTGGATTCGGCCGAGAGAGTCGTCGCCGCGTTTGCCCGGTACAATGTTGACGGTGTCATGATTGCACGCGCATCGCTTGGCCGTCCGTGGCTGTTTATGCAGGCCGCCGCCGCGCTAGAAGGCAAAGCTGTACCGCCAGACCCCACACCCATCGAGCAACGCGATTGCATGTTGCGCCATTTCGCCCTGGTTGTGGAACGATTCGGCGTCGAAAAAGGAACACTGCTGATGCGAAAATACGCCTGCTGCTACGCCCAAGGACGTCACGGGGCCAAGCACTTTCGGGCGCACGTCGGTCGCGTAAACAGTCCTGACGAATTCTATCGCGTGGTCGAACAGTACTTTCCGATGGACGAGTAGATAACTTGGCAAAGAAATGTGGAATAGTAGGCCGAGAACAACCGAAGCGCAGGTCCGGAAAACATCATCGCGTCTACTTCCCGACGGCACCATCTCAGCATTCACATCATCGGCCTCAGCACCAACAGCCGACTATTTGGACTTGATGTCTGAATCCCAAGAATCTGAATCCAACTCAAGCTCACCACGTTGGTACTTGCCCCAATATTCGTCCAGTGCTCGCTTGACGCGGCCGCTCAACAGTGCCACACCCAGAATATTGGGCAATGCCATGCCCAATATCAACAGGTCGCTAAAATCCAAAATGTTTCCTGTCGTCACGATGGAGCCGATCACCGTGAAGATCAAGAACAAGACCTTGTAGGCGAGTGAAGACCTGGGGCCGAACAGCCTGGTCCAAGAGCGTTCGCCGTAATATGACCACGAAATCAGCGTGGAATACGCAAACAGAATCACTGCCATGTACAAGATGTACTTAAACCAGGCCACGCCATGTTCGCCGCTGACGGCCGCCGTGGTTAGGGCGGCACCAGACTTGTTCGCCCCTGAGACCAAGTCAGCATATTCGGGGTAAAGCTCGGCGTCGTAAACGCCCGTAATGATGATCACTAGGGCAGTCATGGTGCAAACGACAACTGTGTCAATAAACGGTTCCAGCAATGCGACAATGCCTTCGCTGACAGGCTCATCCGTCTTGGCTGCCGAATGCGCGATCGCCGCCGAACCGATCCCGGCTTCGTTGGAAAAGACCGCACGCTGAATTCCAATGACCATGACACCAATCGCGCCGCCAAGTCCAGCCTGCAGATTGAACGCGCCTGAAAAGATTGAGCCGATGGCATCCGGTATGGCACTCGCATTGACCCCCAAGATGTAGATGCACATCATGACGTATGCCAAACACATGGCGGGGACAATTTTCGACGCAACGGCGCCGATCGACTTGATGCCCCCAATGATCACAACGCCTGCCAGCATGGCCATCAAAAGGCCATAGATCCACGGGTACTGGTCAAGCAGTGGGACGTCCTGGCGAATCGCGTCCAACGATTGTCCGACTTGAAAAGCATTGCCGCCACCAAACGAAGCGCCAACGCACAGTATTGCGAACACAAATGCCAGCAGCTGACCGACCGGTTTGAGCCCCATGTCAGCCAGTCCGTCGCGCAGATAGTGCATTGGCCCGCCAGAGACCGTGCCGTCAGGTGCGACCTTGCGGTACATCTGCCCAAGTGTGCATTCCGCAAATTTGCTGGACATTCCCAACAGGCCAACCAAGATCATCCAAAACGTCGCCCCCGGTCCGCCTGTGCCGACAGCAATCGCCACGCCGGCGATATTGCCTAGCCCGACCGTCGCAGAAAGCGCGGAGGCTAAGGCTTGAAAATGCGAAACTTCACCCGAATCGTTCGGATCATCGTAGTCACCCTTGGTTAGCCGGATTGCGTGCCAGAATCCGCGGAGGTTGATGAACCCCATCCGCAGCGTGAAAAAAATTGCCCCTGCCATGAGCCAAAGCACAACAAACGGTATCCTAACTTTCAAGTATTTTTCGGACCAGAAATCAAAAAACAGAACTTTGAACATCGGTTGGACCAGCCAGTCACCGAAGAATTCATCGATTTGCTGCATCCAAGTTTGCGAGGTGGCTGCCTCTTGCGTTTGGATCGGTGCTGCATTTTCCCCATCATCCGCCGGCCCCATGCCCTGTTGTGGCTCGACGGGCATTGATCGGTCCTGCGCCAGGCTTGGCGCGGAAACACAGACAAACACCATGATCAATGCGAGCAATTGCATCAGGTGGTGAAGTCGTCCTGGTGAAAAACTCGCAGTTCGGTGCAACGTCATGAAAACTCCCTTGCCAGCTTGCGCGTGTCTTCTGGACACGTTCTTCAAGCTCAAATGAGCCTGCGGACAAATCGTAAATCGTCAGATCTTCTGAATGGGCAACTTCTATCCAATAACTCTCTTGATGTCAAGGCTTTACGTAAAGAGTCGTTTTTTTGAAACATATAGTTGTCAAAAATGCTTTTAATGGGTATAAATTGAAGAGCCGCAGTGAATTGCAGAAGAATGAAAGACCGGTTGCTCTGTCAGACCACTAGAATGCGTGCCGATTCACTTTAACGGCTTTACGCCGTTCGGACTCGTGAAACAGTGCGCCGCGGACACCTCACACCGGTGCGACATGCACTAGCCCACCCTAAGTTGATCCCAGCCATGCAAGCGGAAATCATCCCCTCTGATATTGCGATCCTGGATATCTTGCGAAAACGTGACGCGGCAAGCGTTGCGGAATTGGCCACATGGATGCAGGTGACGTCAACGGCGGTCCGACAGCGGCTAACGCGTTTGATGGCACAAGGCTACATCGATCGCATTACGGTTCGAGCGGGTCGCGGGCGGCCAAGCCATCACTACGTCCTCACCAAGCAGGGGCGTCGCAAGACCGGCTCGAATTTTGCCGATTTGGCTATGGCGCTTTGGCAGGAGGTCCGCGAAATCGCAGACGTGGAGATTCGACGTGGATTATCGCAGCGCATCGCGAGACGACTTGCCCGAGAGTATGCGCCGCACATACACGGCGAGACCCTTGAAGAGAAGGCTGGATCCTTGGCCGAGTTGTTTTCCACACGGCAAATTCCGTTCGAAGTCGACGCCACCGGCGATTTTCCGATTCTGACGGCTTTGGCCTGCCCTTACCCGGATCTCGCCGAAGAGGACCGCACGATCTGTTCGATGGAACGCGTGCTGTTTTCCGAGCTATTGGGTGAAACCGTGCAGCTGGACAAATGCCGGCTCGACGGCGAGCAGTGCTGTACGTTCAATCCCCACGACGACAGATTGGACAGCGAATCGCCAAACGAAACCGCTCGGCTGGAGGGGACTAGCTGAAATCAACCAGTTTGCGTAGGTTTTGTACTTGCTGAACTGTCAAAAACGTTTGCGTCACTTGGAATAACAAACAGCAGGGAACCGCTATGACACAGCCCTGGATTGAAGGCCGTTTCGAGGAAAACGTCATCACGACCACGGTCGAGCAGGCCGTAAACTGGGCGAGACAGTCCAGTGTCTGGCCAATGACGTTTGGCTTGGCCTGTTGTGCAATTGAAATGATGGCTACGGGAGCCAGTCGTTACGACATCGATCGCTTCGGAGCTGGTGCTTTTCGTGCCACGCCGCGGCAGGCCGATCTCATGATTGTCGCCGGCACGGTGACCTACAAAATGGCCAGCCGCGTCCGACGATTGTACAACCTGATGCCCGATCCTAAGTTTGTCATTGCCATGGGTGCCTGCACCGTAGGTGGCGGGCCGTATTTCAAATGGGGCTACCATGTGGTCAAGGGCGTCGATCTGGTCGTTCCCGTGGACGTCTACGTGCCAGGATGCCCGCCGAGACCCGAGTCGCTGTTGGAAGGCCTGATGCGGATCCAAGATAAGATCAAAGGTCACAAGATTGCCAAGCGATCCGCGGCAGCCGGCACTGGACACCTCTTCCGGCAGGGGATCAAGGTGGACGACGAGCTGCCGGTGC
>JASLRF010000018.1 GCA_030744095.1 Pirellulaceae bacterium
CATCATTGCCCACATCGATCACGGCAAGAGCACGTTGGCCGACCGACTGTTGGAGCAGACCGGCAGGGTCAGTCATCGGGAGATGAAGGAACAACTGCTCGATGATATGGCATTAGAGCGTGCGCGTGGTATCACTATCAAAGCGCGCGCCGTGGCGTTGGACTATGAACGTGACGGCGAGCTCTATCAACTGAATCTGATCGATACGCCCGGGCATGTCGATTTTCATTACGAAGTGTCCCGCTCGCTTGCCTGTTGCGAGGGCGCACTGCTGCTGGTCGACGCCTTTCAAGGAGTCGAGGCCCAGACGGTTGCAAATGCGTACGCCGCGATGGAGAACGAACTGGCGCTGGTCCCTGCCATCAATAAGATCGATCTTGCGCACGCTCGACCCAATGAAGTCACCGAGGAAATGGAGCAGTCGCTTGGCATTGATCCAGACGATGTGGTGCGGGTTAGCGCGAAGAGCGGCATCGGTGTCAAGGAATTGCTCGACGCTTTGATCGACAATGTTCCGGCGCCCACTGGAGATCCAAATGCGCCCTTGCAGGCGATGGTCTTTGATTCAAACTACGACGAGTTTCGCGGCGCGATCACTTATGTTCGCCTGATGAATGGGACCATTCGCAAGGGCCAGAAGATTCGGTTTCTGCGGGAAGGCACCAATCACGAAGTTCTGGAATTGGGTCAGTTTGTTCCTCAACGTCGCCCGTGCGATGAACTGTGTGCCGGGCAGGTGGGCTACTTGATCTGCAACATTAAGTCGCTGGATCAAGTCAATATTGGTGACACGGTTGGCACCATCGAAAACAGTGCTGCCCCGTTGGCCGGCTACAAGCCGCCTCAGCGGATGGTCTACTGCGGCCTCTATCCGTCTGATGGCCAGGATTTTACCGAACTGCGTGACGCGCTGACGAAGCTACACATCAACGATCCGAGCTTCGAGTTCGAACCAGAGACCAGCGATGCACTTGGCTTTGGTTTTCGTTGCGGATTTCTAGGCCTGCTGCACATGGAGATCATCCAGCAGCGGCTGGAACAAGAATCCGACATCGACCTGGTGCAAACCGCGCCCAATGTAACCTACGAAATCATCACGACGCACGGCGAGACGCTGCACATTCACAAGCCCCAGGAGGTCCCCGACTCTGGTGACATCGAAGACTTCCGGCAGCCGATCGTGCGAGTCAATTTGATTCAACCCACCGAGTTTATTGGAGCAGTGATGAAGCTCTGTCAGGATCGACGAGGGGTCCAGGTGGGCAATGAGTATCTGTCGCCTACGCGTACGATGCTGTCGTATGAATTGCCGCTGGGCGAAGTCATTTACGACATGCATGACAAACTAAAAAGTGCCACGCGCGGCTACGGGACCATGGACTACGAAGTGATCGGCTATTTTCCAGCGGATCTCGTTCGGCTGGACATTCTGGTCAACGCGAAGCGTGTCGATGCGTTGAGTTTCATTTGCAATCGTGCAGATGCTGATCGCCGCGGACGCGCGGTGGCCAAGCGTTTGAAGAAGGAAATCAGCAGACACATGTTCGAAGTGGCCGTGCAGGCAGCTATCGGCACGCGAGTGATCGCACGCGAAACCGTGCCCGCCTTGCGCAAGAACGTCACGGCCAAGTGCTACGGTGGCGACATTTCGCGAAAACGCAAGCTGTGGGCAAAACAAAAAGAAGGCAAGAAGCGAATGAAGTCAATCGGTCAGGTCGACATCCCGCAAAAGGCCTTCATGGCGGTCTTGGATGCGGGCGAAGCCAAGAGGTGAGACACAGGCCACAACGCGGGCGAACAGCCACAACGACGGGCCAGGCGTGGCTCGGTCAGGAGATCGGCCATAACAGGAGACACAGGTGAATCGGCGCCGTCATTCGTTGCTGATCTTCTTTACGGGCCTGCTATTCGGTCTGGCGATCGCGCGCATTTTCTGTTGGCAAGGTGTCGTCGCGCCAATCCACGTCGTGAGTGGATCCATGGTTCCCACGCTGCGAGGCCCTCACTTTGCTGTCGTTTGTGAAGACTGCGAGTTTTCATTTCAATGTGATGCGACATCTGCGCCAGAGACCGGCGATGCTGTTTGTCCAAACTGTGGTTTTTCAGGCAACCCACTCACGCAACGGCAGCTCCGCCTCGGGCAGCGCGTGGTGATCGACCGCTTTCCGTATCTGCTACGAATGCCGCGTCGATGGGACCTGGTCGCCTTCCAAGATCCGCTGGTGCCCGCTGCCAAGGCAGTTAAGCGCGTGGTCGGACTGCCGGGAGAGACCGTTGGGATTCGGCAAGGCGACTTGTTTGTCGACGGACAGATCGTGCGTAAGCCAATCGATGTGCAACGGTCGATGGCGGTGTTGGTCCATGATGATCTGTTTCGACCGGCACGTACCCGTGACCTGCCGTTGCGGTGGGATGCCGCGCAAGAACAGAGTGGATGGGAATCTAGCGCAACGGGCTATCAATTCTTGCCGAGGGCCAACGCAGGCCAGGTCGACTGGCTGAAGTATCGCAGCTGGCGGTGCTTTGCGTCTCCACTGGAGCGTTCCGAAGAGACACCGGTACTTGACCACTACGGCTACAATCAGAACACCTCGCGCGAACTCCACGCAGTGGGCGATCTTACGCTGTCCTGCCGTGTCCGATGGTCGAGCCCGAGCCGGCTTTGGTTGAGCGTGCGGGACGGCCGTGACTCGTTCGAAGTCGAACTCGACCGCGGGCGGCATACCGCAACGTTGCGGCGAGAGGACGTTGTCATCGGTAACCGCTTTTGCTCCCTCACGGACGCCTGTAATCTCGAATTCGGGATCTGTGACCGGCAAGTATTTCTAACCGTCAATCGTCGCGTGGCGTTTCGCGAATCGTTTGAACCTAGCGAGCGACTGCGGCAACCGACTGCAAGCCCGCTAGCATTGGGTGGCGACCGGGGTGAGCTGATGATCGGGGATCTGAAAGTCTATCGAGATGTCTACTATCTGGAGCCACACGGGCGGAGCCAGGACTGGACAATGCGGACGCAGCCTGAGGGTCGCGAGATTTTGGTCTTGGGCGACAATGTGCCAATCTCGCGTGACAGTCGCCGCTGGTCATCCACCGGGCTCTCGCATAAGTCCTTAATTGGCAGGGTCTTGATGCCGTTCTGAATGCCTGCGCGTGCTAAGCATCGCTAAGTCGCCGTGGCTCAAGTATCGGCGAATCTTTTTTTCGGCTATATTCTCGGCACCAGCGGCGAATACTGGAGTAGTCCACTGATGGAGTAGCCCACGCGGTCGCGCCATTGTGTCCGCCCCTACCTTTTTTGACCGCCGTGGTCATCATTTGCAAACCGAGCCGTTCGCCGCGGTTTCATCACGAGGAAGTTCATGAATCGAGGACGAGCCGCCGCCGTAGCGACCCGTAGCCGTTCGTCGTCACCTGCGGCCCAGGCGAGCGCCACAGCCCCAGAAATTCAGACGACCCGCGAGACGATCGAGTCTGTCGTTGTCGCTGTTGTCCTGGCGTTCCTTTTTCGTGCGTTCGTTGCTGAGGCCTTTGTGATCCCCACCGGTTCGATGG
>JASLRF010000019.1 GCA_030744095.1 Pirellulaceae bacterium
TTGCCGGCGGAGTGACGTCGTCGCGACACCAGGCATCCAACGCCGTCAACAAGCCACGCAACAGGGGTCGATAGTCGCCTGGATTCGCAAGTTTTTGCCCTTTGCCCTGGCTGGGTGGAAAACTTGACGGGCCATGCTGAGTTCCGCCAAAGGCGTAGATTCTCACATTGGTCGGCGGACGGGCATCGCGACCACCCAGCGGATCGGTGTGCACCAACGACCCCGCCCGCGACCAGTATTCCGCTGCCGACTGGGTATGCATCACCTTCGGTGCAGTGTTTGTCTTGGCCACCCGTTGCATGATCCCATCAGTCTGTTGGCTCAACGGATCCGTCTGCGTTTCATACGCGAAGGGGAAGCGGTCCGGCGGCCAATCGGACATATTGTGTTGCGTCGAATACGCCGTCGGCTGAGCAAACCGATGATTGAAGCTGCCCAAGCCACCGCCGGCCACGTGGGGCATCAACCCATCAAAGACGGTCCGACCTCGTTCGTCTTCGTTGAATCCCTGATGGAGATATTCGCGCAGAAACCGGCCACTTTGCGAAACGCCAAAACCATAGGCAAATTCCAGCCTGGCATCGCCAACGGTCAACGGGTTGCCTTCGCCTTCGCGGTGCTTTAGCGCCGTGATCAGGTCGCGGACCGAAGCGAAACAGACACCGTGGACCAGTGGATCTTGTGCCTCGTAGATCAGTTCGTACAGATAGCCTCTGCGAAATCCCGCCGCGAGTTCCAACTCGACCGTCGGCAACTGGCCTGGGTCTTTCGCCTTGTCGGCGTGCACCGTTAATTGAAACTGGTCGCGTGGGATCGGCACGCGATTATCGGCAACTCGCAATCGCCAAGTCAGCGTGGCGGTGTCGATGCCGTGGGTGGTCGGGCGGTAAGCTCCGTGATTGCCGCCATTGACCGATTCCCGCTGACTTTCCTTGTCTGTACAGATCTCGTAGCGCACCAATCCCGTCAGTGGCTGGGCTTCGTTTTCTTCAGTTGGCTTTTCTGCAATGGGAGCACGCAATTGCAACCGACTGCCCCCCGCCAGTAGCTCACCATCCCATCCGCTCCAAACAATCGTGTAGCCCTCGCGCATCAAAAAGCCATTGCCCGGATCGGTCGGATCGTTTCCACCTGGACCATCGTTAAAAAATCGAATCGCCAACTTATTGCCGCGGTTGTTCACGTCGTAGAACACCGCACCGTTGCCTTTCGACAAGTCTTGCGGTGCCAGGATGAACAGATCCGAGGAAAATGTTACTCGCCCCTGTTCATCATGGGGGGCCAACGGCAAGTCGACAATCTGGCCGTTGACGCGGTGGCCGGGATCAATGGCGTAGTCGACACGTCCGACAATTCGTTCGTAGGCACCGACTTCGCCAAACGACTGGCCGTCGGCGAACGGCTGTCGATCCGTGATTTCGAATCGCACAACTTCAGCCCATGTTGTGGCAACAAGGGTTGTCGCAACAAGGGCCATCGAAGCAATTGCAGTCAGATAGCAAACAATACCACCAACGCGGATGAACTGCTGATTCATGGCAACCGATCGTCTGAAGTTATTTGGGATTACAGGACCCGAATCTTGATATTTCGCCAGCTGCACTTGGCACCGTTGGGCCACCCCTTTCCGCCATGAACTTGCACTGCAATCCTGCCTTGGGTGCTCAATTTCTTCAGCACGTCTTCTCTGTCATAACGCTGGGCGGAAGAAGTGGCGCCGTCGAAATGGCAGATCTCTTGACCATTGATCCACGTAGTGATGCTGGGGTGTTTTCCCTTGACGATCACGCGAGCCGTGTTCCAGCCGTCAACCCTCCAGGCCTTGACCCACTGTTTCGGCGTGCACGAACGGATCAAACCGACATCGACAGCCGATTTGTGCTGCGTCGTTTTGATACCAGTCAGTTTCTCGTCTTCATCGTAAACACCATCAATGTCGAAGGCCCGTGTACTGAAGCCGCCGGTGCCCTCGCCATACAGGTGGCCGACGTTTCCAGCGTCATGATAATCGACCATCATCTGCAAGCACTGCCCAGCGTCGTTGCCTCGCAAGAACAAGCCCGAGCAAACACCCCAGTCCGGCTTCATATCGATCATCAGTTCGAAATCACCGAATTCGCGATCAGTTAACAGAATTCCTCCGTTACCGGAACCGGGCGGATCCTGCTGGCCAGTGATCGCACCGTCTTCCACGCGCCAGATGCCCCCCGTGCCATGACCGATCTTCGCAGGGTTCTTGTGCCATCCGTCGAGCGTCTTTCCGTCGAATAACTCGATCCAGTCTGACGTTGTTGGAACTGCATGGGCGAGCGAATGCAATGATGATACGAGTGCGGCTCCAGCGGCCAACGTGGTCGACGACTGCAAGAACTGTCGACGAGACGGGTGCTTGGTCATGGTTGAATTCCTTAATACAAAACAACGAGGGTTGGCGACGCTGGGGTGTGTGGGCATCGAACCATGCCCGTTACCAGCTTCTGGCGTGCACGCATTATCATAGATTGCGGCACCGTGGCGGGCAATCAACCGGCCACGGCAAGTGATTCCACCCCGGGCGAGGTTGTGCAGCTATTGAGTAGTTGGTTTGAAGCGGTTTTCACATCATCATAGCATCTCTCCCTTGGGAGAGGTCGCGGCTTCAGCCGCGGGAGAGGGCTTTATCGACTTTCATAAAGTGAAACGGTTC
>JASLRF010000020.1 GCA_030744095.1 Pirellulaceae bacterium
TGTCGCCGCCTCCGTTATTCAAATTGTGACCACATTTGGCGCAAAAAACGGCGTCCTCTGGGATGTCCGCTCCGCATGCCGAGCACTGCATGATGTGACTCCATGTCCTGGCAAGAACCGGTTGCTTGACAATCTGCGGTGTCATTATACCGAGATGATTGGCGGATCGTTAGCCGGTTGCCAACCGATTGTTGGTGAATAATTGGGGTGATTGCGTGTGACCCAGCGGTGCCGATCGACTCTACCTGTCTACCGAAGGCAGGCCTTGGTGATGTATAGTGGGGGCAATCTATTCCGTGAGAATTGTCCGAAAACACTCGTTTTCCGTCAACCAGTAGAGAGTTGGCAAGTCCATGAGATGCCCGTTTTGTCGCGCGGACAACGATCGAGTTATCGACTCGCGAGCGAGCGATGATGGCTACGCCATTCGGCGACGTCGTGAGTGCTTGGATTGCAAACGGCGGTACACCACTTATGAACGGCTGGAAGAAATGGCCATCAAGGTCGTCAAGAAGCACGGCGAGCGTCAGCCGTTCAGTCGCGAAAAAATGCGGCAAGGGCTTGAGAAAGCCTGTTGGAAGCGACCGATCAGCGATGAACAAATCGACACAATCATCGCCGCGGTAGAAACGGACGTGTATGCCAATTTTGATCAGGAAGTGGCGAGTTGCGACCTTGGCACGTTGGTCATGGAGAAACTGGGGGCGCTGGATCAGGTAGCTTTCGTGCGTTTTGCCAGCGTCTATCGCGAATTCAAAGATGTTCGCGACTTCGTCGATGAACTTCAGCCTATGCTCAAAAATGGCTCGAATCGTCCCACACCCTAACTGCGTAACTTCGTTTGGTGGATGCCTCATTCGCCTTGGAGGCCCGGGGCTTTGCAGCTATTATGACCGCCTTGCGAGCGAGCGTGACAGCGGTGCCAGCAATCCAGCTGATTGGCCAACCGTCGCGCGCCAGTGAACGGCATCCTGGTCGAGACACGTCGCCCGATACCTATTTCCGTCGAAAGAAGAGGCCATGACCAAATTCCGCACCGAGCACGACTCGATGGGGGAAGTGCAAGTTCCAGCAGACGCCTACTACGGTGCCCAGACTCAACGTGCCGTCGAGAATTTTCCTGTTTCCGGTTGGTGCCTGCCGCGCCCGTTAATTCACGCCTTGGGCCGAGTCAAGTTGGCTTGCGCGATTGCCAATCGCGACATAGGCAAACTTTCTGGATCCGGTAAGCGGCCGTTGGACGACGCGCAGATTGAGGCCTTGCTGGAAGCCTGCCGCGAAGTGTCTAGTGGCAAACATGACACGCAGTTTCCGATCGATGTGTTTCAGACGGGTTCGGGTACGTCGAGCAACATGAACACAAACGAAGTGATCGCGAACCGCGCCATTGAGATTGTGGGCGGCGATCGGATGGCGGCCGAAAAGCCGATCCATCCCAACGATCACGTCAACATGGGACAGAGCACGAATGATATTTTTCCAACCGCTATTCACGTCGCGGTGGCCCAACGGATTAAGAACGACCTGATACCCGCGCTCGAGCGATGTGGCTTGGCGTTGGCACAAAAGGCCAAAGACTGGGATCAGGTCATGAAGATTGGCCGCACCCATCTCATGGACGCAACCCCGTTACGCCTGGGGCAGGAATTTGGCGGATTTGCTCGCCAGCTGGAATTGTCCGTCACGCGCGCGCGCCAGGCCCTCGAGACGGTCTTGGAACTGCCTGCGGGAGGAACTGCCGTCGGCACGGGCATCAACACGCATCCCGAATTTGGATCTCGCGTGGCAGCCGCACTTGCCGACCAAACGGGGATCCCGTTCATCGAAGCGGTGAACCATTTTGAAGCTAATGCGCAACGCGACGCCGTCGTTTCCTGTCACGGCCATCTGCGGACGATTGCCACGACGTTGTTCAACGTGGCTAACAACATACGCTGGCTTTCTTCCGGACCTCGTTGTGGCTTTTACGAAGTCATCTTGCCGGATCGTCAACCCGGTAGTTCGATCATGCCGGGGAAAGTGAATCCGGTCATGTGTGAGAGCATGATGCAAGTCAACGCACGTGTGATGGGCAACGACCAGACAATTACGGTTAGCGGTGCCGCAGGGGGCCAATTTCAACTGAATATCATGATGCCGGTCATGGGACATGCTGTGCTGGAAAGCATCCAGTTACTAGCCGCCGCAACACAGGCCTTTGTGGAATTCTGTGCCGAAGGCATGCAGGCCAATGTGACGGGCTGTGAAGCTGCCGTCGAGCAGAGCCTCTCGATGGTGACTAGCCTGAACCCACTGATCGGCTACGAGAGAGCATCGCAAGTGGCTAAAGACGCGTTCAAATCTGGTAAGACAATCCGAGAGCTTTGCCGGGCTGAAGGTATTTTGCCAGAAGGCACACTCCAGGATGCCTTGGATCCCATGAAGATGACGGAACCTCAACCTTAGCGGTTTGTCGTAAGGACACAACAACGCGCGACAACGCGCCATGTTTCACGGAGGAAACGCAGATGACACCAATGATCCCACGTTCCATCGTTGTCGGGCTCACCTTGACGTGCTTGCTGGTCCCAATCGGATCTGCGGTAGCCCAATCCGATGCCAAGACGCTGATTGCCGAGGCCTACCGGCAGACCAAGGAGGCCAAGACGGTCGGTCAATTGACGACCATTATCCACCTGTGCCAACAGGCGTTGAAGGCCGACGCCACGGAGAGCCAGGTCAAATACCTATCCCAGCTCTTGGGATGGTCGCACAACAAACGTGGCGAAGCGATTGTTGAGCAGTCGTTGGCGGCGTTGCAGGCTGACGACGGACCGCAAGCGATTGCCTTGGACGCAGAGGCGCTGGCCGACTTCGAGAAATCAGTCGAATATGACGCGGAGCGATGGAAATCGCTTCATAATCGTGGTGTCGGCTACGCCCTGATCGATCAGTTCGTGAAAGCGATTGAGGACTTCAACGCCGTGATCAAATTGAAGCCAGACTATGTTAACGCATGGTTCAATCGCGCCGAGATTCGATACGAACTAGATCAGTTGGATTTGGCGATTGAAGATTACACCGAAGTGATTCGACAGTTGCCAGACGATTTTGGCGCCTATACAGGACGCGGCCACGCCAATCTCCAAGCGGGACGGATACGCGTTGCCTTGAACGACTACGAGCACGCGGCCGAACTGAAACCGTCCAGTGCCGACGCATTGGTCAATCGTGGACGAGCACGGCATCAACTTGGGATGTGGGAACTGGCAGCCGAGGACTTTCGCGAGGCGATCGAACGTGACGTGAAGTCGGCCCCGGCCTACCAGGCGGCAGCGTGGTTGATGGCGACCTGCCCTGACAGTCGATATCGAAACCAGAAACTCGGTCTACACGCCGCTGAGAGGGCGGTCGAACTGGCAGCAGCCGACGTGGTTACGGCCAAGCAGCTAGACACTCTGGCCGCTGCGCTGGCCAATGCAGGGCAGTTTGAAGAAGCCCAAGGGCGGCTGAAGCAAGCGATGAAACGGGCGACCGCAGAGGAAGCGATTGAGCTTCAACAACGACTCGCGCGCTACGAAGCCGGAGAACCGTACCGGGAAGCGCTGTCATCCGAAACTGGCCAACTAAGGTAGCTGGATTATGGCGTCAGCTGAGTTTGACGACGGCGCGGATTGCGATTTTCGTGCAAAGCCGGTAAATCAGGTGGATTTCGCCTTTCCCAGCAGACGATTAGGTGTAGAATAAGGCGATTAGCCTGCAGGGGAGATGCCTTTGCAATGCTATGCCTTCCCCCAAATCGGTTGGATCTCTCCACCGAGGTGGTGTCGGCTCCACAGGACGTTCCGTGGTGTCGATACGCGTTTCGCCATGCCAGTGCTTGTTCAGTACATGCGTTGATGTGTCAAACGTGGCCCCTGATCCCTATCAGCATCCCAGTGATGCAAACGAACGATGAGTCTCAGCAAACTGCGAAACATCGGTATTTCCGCCCATATCGATTCGGGTAAGACGACCCTCAGCGAGCGAATCCTGTTTTACACCGGTCGCATTCATCGCATGGAGGAGGTGCGTGGCGACGGTGCTGGCGCCACCATGGACCACATGGAGCTCGAAAAGGAACGTGGAATTACCATTACCAGTGCTGCAACCAGCGTCGTTTGGGATGACCATCCGATCAATCTGATCGATACTCCTGGCCACGTCGATTTCACTGTCGAGGTGGAGCGCAGCTTGCGAGTTCTCGACGGTGCAGTCCTGGTACTCTGCTCTGTGGGAGGTGTTCAGGCGCAATCGCTGACAGTTGATCGCCAAATGAAACGGTATCGCGTACCGCGTCTGGCGTTCATCAATAAGATGGACCGCACCGGCGCGGATCCGTTTAGTGTTTGCGAGCAAATGCGTGAACGGCTTGGATGTGACGCCATCTTGTTGCAATTGCCGATTGGTGCTGGTGACAATTTTGAAGGTGTGATCAACCTGGTCGATATGCAGGCGGTTTACAACGACGGTGCCGATGGCGAATCGATTCGAACGACGGACATCCCAGAGGAGCTCAAAGCAGACGCAGCAGCCGCGCGCGGCCAGATGTTGGAACAGTTGGCCATGTACAGCGACGAGCTGATGGAGTTGCTTCTGTCCGAAGAAGAAGTTCCGGCCGAACTGATACACGAAGTCCTGAAGAACTCGATCCAAGGCCATGAGGCAACACCCGTCTTCCTTGGCTCCGCGTATAAGAACAAAGGGGTCCAAACGCTACTCGACGCGATCGTGCGTTACCTGCCATCGCCACTCGACCGGGAAATCGTCGCCACAGAGCCCGGCAATCCAGAAATCACTGTTCCCCTTTGTCCTGACAATGAAGCGCCGTTCGTTGGTATGGCGTTCAAGCTGGTTGACGAGTCGTTCGGCCAATTAACGTTCATGAGAGTCTACCAGGGAACCGTCGAGAAAGGGCAGACTTACTACAATCAGCGGACAGGTCGCAAAGATCGCTTCAGTCGCCTGTTGCGAATGCACGCAGACAAACGCGAAGAAATTGACACGGCTAGCGCCGGCGACATCATCGCGGTTATGGGAGTCGATTGTGCCAGCGGTGACACGTATGCCGCGACAGGGAAGTACTGCACGCTCGAGAGTATCTTCGTTCCAGAAGCGGTCATCAAAATGGCGGTCACTCCGCTCGTTCGCGGCGATGGCGACAAGCTGGGTAAAGCGCTTCAGCGATTCCGCCGCGAAGACCCCACATTTCGCGTTTCCACCGACGTGGAAACCAACGAGGTTTTGATCGCCGGCATGGGCGAGTTGCATTTGGACATCTACATCGAACGTATCCGGCGCGAATACGGTGTCGCAGTCGAAGTCGGTGCTCCGAAAGTCAGCTATCGCGAAGCACCCACAATCGCCGCTAAGTTCAACTACAAGCACAAGAAACAAACTGGTGGATCTGGCCAATTTGCCCATATCATCGGTCGCTTGGAACCGTTGCCGGCAGATTCCGAAGAGGAAGTGTTCACTTTCGAGGAATCGGTCGTGGGCGGTCGCATTCCCAAACAGTACATTCCGTCGGTCGAAAAAGGATTTCGCGAGTCAATTGTCAAAGGGCCGATCGCAGAGTTTCCCATCGTCGGAGTCGCCGCATTTCTGGAAGACGGTTCGTTTCACGAAGTGGATAGTTCGGATCGCGCATTCCAGACGGCAGCGCGCGCTTGCTTCCGCGAGACTTTCAAGAAGATGAAGCCAGTGCTGCTGGAACCGATCATGGATATTGAAATCGAGTGTCCCGATAACTTCCAGGGCTCGGTAGTCGGCGACATAACTTCGCGCCGTGGGATCATCACATCGACGGATGTGCGTGATGCGACGGCCAGCATCAAAGCGGTAGTTCCACTGGCGGAGACCTTTGGCTACGCGACTGACCTGCGCAGCATGACGCAGGGCCAGGGGACATTTTCCATGGAGCTGTTTGGTTATCGAAGAACGCCCAGCAACGTTCAAGAAGACGTTGTTGCTGAAAAGAAGCAGTCACTGCTTGTCGGTGCCAAGTGATCGCGTCGTTGTTCGCGCCGCGTCCTCACAGGTGTTTCGTTGAGCATTGGTAGAACTGGTCAACAAGTCAACCGACAGGCATCCACCGATTGGACAACCGCTCGATTAGCCACGAAAAAGGTTCAACCACTCCTCGAGGTTCAACTCGCAGTGGCACCGATGTGCTGCGTCCATCTTGGGTGATTCGCGCAGTAGCACCGACGACCGATGTCGCAAAAAAACGGTGGCGCGGCAAGTGGTCGTGACAGGCTTTCCACAGGCCCGGAACTCGTGTTCGGGCAAAACCCTCAGGGTCATCAAAGCACGCTTCGCTTTGATCGCATTTGGCAAAAACCAATGCCAGTCGTCGTCGTT
>JASLRF010000021.1 GCA_030744095.1 Pirellulaceae bacterium
GCGAATATCCGCGGCTTGACCGCTGGACGAAGTGGCGAATTGGGGAAACGTCAACTTCTTACGTACTGGTTGCCGCAGCGTTCATCAAGCGAGTTCTGGTGGTAATTAACAAGGAGAACCTGGAGATGGTGCGGTTGGCGACTCGCAATCGCTTCTCGTCGCAGTGGTCTGAACCGCCGCTGACGGACCGACAAGAGCTTCTTCGCTGAGAAGTGTCGATCTTTTATTGTCGTCTTTCGCGGAGCGAAAGGCGACTATCGGGCAGGAATTCCTCGGAGAATCCTGAGCTCTTCAGGCAGACCTCCGTCGCAGAAAGACTGAACTACCGGCAAAGGCCAGTCCGCTCGCCACGACGATCAAGCCTATGTTGCGGTACATCGCTAACCGCTGGGACACCATGCGTGCCTGAACGAATGGTGACGCGTGATAGTCCCCCAATCCGACATGTCGGGCGACGTTCCACATTTCGATCAGTTCTTCCGGCGCCGCACTGTCTACCTCCGCGATCCAGGCAGCGACCTCATCTTCTGGGGGTGGTTCGAGATTGGTTAGCTCAAGTGAATTCAGATGCATGAAAAGAGCCACGCCCGCGCCGACCAAAGCGATGACCACGCCGCTGGCAAAAGTCACTCCGGCGGCGGGGTTCCACTGGTACTTGCGTGCGTCGGTAGCTTCGCTGCTGGGAGTCAGTTCACGGATCGCCCGCAGTGACGGCACCTCGAGCGTCTCGCCGCAACCGCACATAACAGAACCGCCGGCTTGGCTCATGTCGACGGGCGTTGTGCTGCCGCACATTTCACACGGCAAGAGGTATCGAACGGCCATAATTCTCGTTCATGCTGGGGCTGCGGAACCGCGGTTTGCCCACCAGGGCAAGGTGATTCCGCCATCGATGAGCAATGTTGCGCCGGTTGTGTAATCGTTCGTTGGGTCGCAGAGAAACAATATTCCCTTCGCCATTTCCTCGGAAGTTCCTAATCGTCCGGCCGGTATCGACTTGGCGGCATTCTGCAGTGTTTCCTCGCTCGCGAATTTTCTTTCGCCAGGCGTGTCTGTCCAACCGGGCTGGATCACGTTGATACGAATCTTGTGCTCAGCTAGTTCAATTGCGGCGGTTCGTGCCATGTGATCGAGAGCCGCTTTGGCCATGTTGTACGCCATGGAACTCGGCACGGGGACGAACGCGTGCGGCGAACTCACTACCGCAATAGCTCCCCCAGATTGCTGTTCAATCATCTGGCGCGCGGCGGCGCGGACCAGGTAGAAGGCACCCCACATGGTTACGTCGATCGTCCGATGGAAGCCCGTCATGTCCGCGGAAAAAAATGGCTCCCGCTCGCTATAGGCGGCATTACTGACGGCAATATCCAGTTTTCCAAACTCGCCAACGGCAGCCTCAACCAAACTCTCGACCGCTGCCTGCACGGCTACGTCAGCCTGAAAAGCAATCGCTTGGGAACCATCTTGCTG
Organism: Pirellulaceae bacterium; assembly: GCA_030744095.1. The sequence goes on from JASLRF010000021.1 coordinate 1,471, forward strand.
GATTTGCCCAACGACCTCTTCCGCCTGTTCCGGGTGTGACCGGTAATTCACTACGACCTTGGCGCCGGCTCTTCCCAGGGCCAAAGCGGTCGCACGACCGATGCCCATGCTAGCGCCCGTGACGACTGCAACTTGTCCTGCTAAATCCATACCAGACACCATGTTCTGACCGAGTTTCCGAAAGCCATGCACAACTGAAACGAAGGAAAACCAAGCCTTCATGCTACGTATTCTGGCGCGGTGAAACAAGGATATCCAGTGCCCACACGAGCAAGGGCGCACCAGGATCAGCATCCCGCGATTAGGACTATTTCTGGGCGAGCAACAACCAGAACGGGGACTGTGAGCGAAGATCTCGAAATTCTTCCCGGCAAAAGTCTAGACCTGACGCCGTGGGTAGTTAGAATTTATGCACTTACACAGTTGCGCCGTGCACTGCTGGAGTTGATATTGCTGGCCGGGGGGGTGAAAGCACTGGGGGTGAATTGGAGTGTCCATTCACTTTGCAAACGATATCGGTTCGGAGGCTTCTTATTGACTTCGCCCGTTTGTTTAATCAGCATCCCCACCCTTCTTCCCCGACCAACGCGATCCACACCCCTTATTGGTCCCATGCCTAGCGGTTTGGTAAAGCTGGGTTGACTTTCGGTAGCTTTCGTTAGCTGCCCAGACGCAATCTTTTACCAATTGCTTGGGCGACGAATGAAAACCATCAAAGAGGTGGTAGAGTTGCGAGATTCGCTTGAATGTGAATCGCCATGATTGGAAAGCCCCGTTGGAATGTCACAGGGCGTTGCTACAACCGAAATTGAATTCGGTCACGCACTGTTTGCCCAACAACGCCCGTTGCAATTGGCCAAGTTGTAGACCCTAGTGAAGGAGTACTGTCTTGTTCGACACGTTACTCGATGATTTTGAAGAAGATGTTTCTCGTACCGATGAAGAGGATGGCTTTCAAAAGCTGTCTACTACTGTCACAGTTGATGATGAAGAAGGAGTTGTCAGAACCGAGCAGAGCGATACGACGCCAGCCGAAACTACCGACAATGAAGAAGACGAATTCTTGTTGGCGGCAGAGGAAAGCGAGTCATGGTCTGATGACCCGGTTCGCATGTACCTGACTCAGATGGGTGAAATTCCCTTGCTGACGCGCCAACAGGAAATCGAACTCGCCAAAAAGATCGAAGTTACGCGCCGTCGATTTCGCACCAAATTACTTGAATGCGACTACGTAATTCAATCGGCCTATAAGGTCCTCAAACGCGTCCACGAAGGGGAGCTCCCCTTTGACCGCACCGTGCAGGTCTCTGTTACCGATCGCCTTGAGAAAGACCAGATCCTCGGCCGTTTGCCTCACAACTTATGCACGTTGGAAATCCTACTCAAACGCAATCGCCGTGATTACAGCATTGCAAGCAGCCGATCGCATCCGAAGAGCAAACGACGTGCGGCTTGGCAGCGTTTGTCCCATCGTCGCCGTCGCGCCGTTCGGTTGGTTGAAGAACTCGGCCTCCGTACGCAGCGCATCGAGACGTTGGTTCGGACGCTGGACGACTTCAGCCGGCGTGTGGATGATTTGAAAGCGCGGATTGATGCGCACAAGAAAGCTCGCGGTCCTGCCGTGGAACGTGCCAAGTGGCTGCAAGAATTTCGCAACATCTTGATCGCTACCCAGGAAACGCCTCAAAGTCTACGGAATCGTGTGGCCGACCTGAAGAGCGTTTATGCCGAGTACCAGCAAGCCAAACGTGAACTGTCTGAAGGCAACTTACGGTTGGTTGTGTCGATCGCCAAGAAGTATCGGAACCGCGGTTTGAGCTTTTTGGATTTGATCCAAGAAGGCAATGCAGGACTGATGCGAGCGGTTGATAAATTTGAATACCGACGTGGATTCAAGTTCTGCACGTACGCCACCTGGTGGATTCGGCAGGCCATTACTCGTGCTGTGGCAGATCAGAGCCGGACGATTCGAATTCCCGTGCATATGGTGGAAACCATGTCACGCGTGCGAAACGTATCACGCCAGCTGCTGCAGGATCTGGGACGTGAACCGACCATCGAGGAGACGGCTCGTAAGGCCAGGACCACGGTGGACGAAGCTCGTCGCGTGCTCGCCATGAGCCGCTATCCGATCAGTCTCGATCGGCCGGTGGGCAATAGCGAGGATAGCCAGTTTGGCGATCTGCTACCCGACGGTGCAGCCGAAAGTCCGGCGACGGGTGCGTCCCAAGAGATGCTTCGGTCTCGGATCAATCGAGTCCTGAAAACACTCAGCTATCGGGAACGCGAGATCATCAAGTTGCGTTACGGTTTGGGCGACGGCTACAGCTATACGCTGGAAGAGGTTGGCCATATTTTCAAGGTAACGCGCGAACGAATTCGGCAAATCGAAGCGAAAGCGGTACGAAAGCTCCAACAGCCCAGCCGCAGCCAAGAATTGGTCGGATTCCTCGACTAGAGAGCTTGTATCAGGTCAGAGAAATCGCAAACGCGAATTCGGATTCCCGCATCCGACCCAGAACCCCGGACACTTGTCCGGGGTTTTTTTGCGCGACGAGATTGTGTCCAACTTTCTCGCAGGGTTGGTCGAGCGGCCCTCAGGCTGTGCCGCCCCCACGACATCTAACCCGGATTATTCACTAGCCTGCGAGTTTGGAAATTGCGCAATTGCAAACTAGCATTGGCCAACGGCCATCAATCACCGTAGCCTGGGGCATCGCCCCAGGAATCGTAAGCAGTTGGTCGTGTTTGGCCGAAGGCCATAATCATC
>JASLRF010000022.1 GCA_030744095.1 Pirellulaceae bacterium
AGCGCTGGGCGAAACCACGGCTGGAATCGCTTGTCGCGCAGGAGCCGGACACCGCGGAAGAGCGCCGACAGCAACTACACGCTCGCCTGGCGTTGGTCAGTGGGGACGCAAGTCACATCCAACCGCTGCTGAAAGCCCTGTTGGCCGCGGAGACGTCCGTGTCCCACGTCGGTGTCATTCGCGATGCCCTCGAAGCCCGTGCGGCGGAGTTTTCTGAGCAGTTGTGGTCGGTTCTGCACGACACGCAGGAATCGAAGTCGTACCGCTTTCGAGCCGGGCTGGCTTTGGCGAAATATGATCCGCACGAAGAGCGTTGGACGGACAACGACTGGCGAACTCTTGCCGAGCAACTGGCGATCGCGAACCCGGAACATCAACGTGCGTTGCGCGACCTCCTGAGGCCCGTTCGCGCCGACTTGATCGAACCGCTGGAAACGCTGTTCGCCGATGAAGAGAGTTCCGACGCGCAAGCCGGCGCGGCCAACGCGCTGGCCGATTATGCTCGCGACGATATTCCCCGCCTGGCTCGGTTGGTTTCCGAAGCGACTCCCCGCCAGTACCGGATTCTATATCCGCTGGTGGCCGCACCGCATGACCAACAAGTGACGGCGGCACTCGCATCGCTCGCTGCGGAGCGTCCGCAATCCCAAGATGTTTCAGACATACTGCAAATTGGACTTGCAAAACGGCGGGCAGGGGCGGCAATCACGTTACTCCGTCGCGGCGCGCGCGAGCAGATCTTCGAAGTATTGCGAGTGGAGCATGACATCAACGCCCTGACCCAGTTTGTTCACCTCTGTCGCGAACGCGAGGTGCGACCGGAGCAACCGATCGAATGCCTTGACGCCACGGACGAGCAGCGCAAGAGTCAAACTACGGGCCGGGCAGGAAACGACGTGATGTTCGCCCTGCTGCTGGCCCTTGGCGAGTTCACGCTGGACGAGCTTCCTGCCGACAGCCGCGACTCGCTGATCAAGCGCCTGGTTGACTGGTATGCCAACGATCCGAGTTCGGCAGTGCACGGCGCCAGCGGTTGGCTGGTACGGCACTGGGGGCAAGAAGACCGGACTCGCGAAGTGGATCAGACACCCGTTCCGTACGAACGTAATCGAGAGTGGTTCACCTTGGAGATCAAAGTAGCAGGCTCACTCCGTGAGCCGTCCGCCGCCGGCGCAGGAAGTGAGCCTGCTGCACGGCAAGGACCGCGCTCCCTTTTTTTCACCTTTGTCGTAGTTCCCGCCGGCGAGTACACGATTCCCGTGATGAGCACGGGTAATGCTCGTTTCCTTCTAACACCAGATGGCGTCGCAGTATCTGTTCCCGCCGACGGTCCGCGGCTCGTCAGCGTGTCACGCCCGTTTGCCATCTTGGACCGCGAAATCACATTTGCCGAGTTAGAGGCATTCGGACTGGAAGGATTCAGGAATGACCAGTGGCGCGAACCCGTCCTGAACCGGGCTGCCCTTGGCGTGTCGTGGTACGACGCGGTGCATTTTTCCCGCTGGCTGACGGAGCAACATGGACTGGCCGAAGACGATCAAGCCTATTCGTCGGTCGAGTCACTCGCCATCGAAGGAGCCGTAGTCGACGATCAGGGTAACGTGCCGGACTGGCCTGTTGACTTGGATCGGATCGGATTTCGACTTCCGACGATGGGCGAAAGGCAGATCGCGGCGAGGGCGGGGCTCCACCGCTACTCGCCCTTCGGTCTGGACAAGAGCCTAGCTGACCGCTATGGCTTCAACGATGATGCAATCGCCACCCATGGTGCCCGCCCGCCCCGAGGCTTTCGTCCCAATCTTTTTGGGTTGTTCGACATTGAAGGGAATGTCTACGAGTGGTGTCACGATCGGCTGCCAGAGCGTCCGGCAGAAACGTCTGGTGAGGACGATAACGCGAGAGACAAACTCAGTCGCATGTTCATGAATTCATCGCACGGGAACGGCTGGCGCGATCCAGCCGAGCGGCACAACCGCATGGGCTTCCGCGTGGCCATGACTCTTCCCGAAACGGACGTACCTTCGAACGGTGGCCATGCCAAACCCGAATAGTGCCCTAACGGACATATGTTGAATCGCGGGACGGGATGAGCGCTTGCCGTCTTTGAGCAGTACCAGAGTATCGCACAGTTGCTGATTTCTTTCCGAGTGAGCGGGCGGGAGAAATGCGCTAATTCGTGGCGTAGTCCGATGAAATTTACACCGACGTAGATCTCCCCTTCGGCCAACGCCGAAAACGTCCCGGGCTACACTCCGGTTCCTCCTGTCGATAACACGTATCATTATGGCGACGCGCCACGTGGCAGGGGTCGTCGAGGCACGCTCCGCCGAAAGTCGTTTCATCGTCAGCTGCGGCTAAAGCCAACGTACCGGAATCACTGGCACCAGCCCTGGAAGTCTATTACCGACACCTGCCCATCTACCAGCATCTCTGGAAGACCGCAGCGGCCCATTGGCCGCAACCAAAGAGCAGGCATACTCCGTGTGCCAACGACTACCAAGCGCGCCTGGACGGCGCGGAGACGTGACCAAAGTCGTCCTGTTCCCGCCGTTGACGACGACCGGTCTGACGTGCTAGAAACACTCGATGAACTGAAGTTCTCAATCGACAGAGCCGCACAAGGAGCCTAACGCGTGTCAGGAAGTGAACGACGCCGAGAGATCAGTCGCCGCCGCATTCGGAAGAGGAAGTGCCAGATTTTGAAGCGAAAAGCTGAAAAAGCGAGCATTTCGGACAAGGCTGGGATTGCGACGAAGCTCCGCCAATTGACCCCGGGTGCCGAAGAACTGGTCAAGCGCTGGTCATTGGAAGATCGATAGCGACGGCACCCTGCGGTTCTTCGCGCGGCCAACACTGTCGCCCAATTGGCTGGCTTGGGTACTGGTTATTACGATGTGACTTCGGCCCCAGTTTCCGACGCTTCATCCGATTGTTGCGGTTCGGCGCCCTCTGTGAACGAAAACTCGCCATCGGCGAAGTCGATCACCAGGCGCGTACCGCTCTGAATGTTGCGTTTGAGGATTTCGGTGGCCAAAGGGTTTTGAACCTGTTGCTGAATCACACGCTTCAATGGTCGCGCGCCATAAGTTGGCTCGTAGCCTAATGTGGCGATCTCGGAAATCGCCGCTTCCGTCACGGTCAAGCCGATCTCTTGCAGGGCGAGCTGTCGACGGAGCTGCTCGATCTGCAGTTGAACGATGCGGCGGATTTGTGGGCGATCCAACGGATGGAAAACGATCGATTCATCAATCCGGTTGAGGAATTCGGGAAGAAAACGCGCTTCCATTGCCGCCGTCACGGCAGCATGGATCGAATCATCCGACCCACCTTCATGCGAAATCTGTTGGATCAACTCGCTACCTACGTTGCTGGTCATCACAACGAGCGTATTGGTGAAGTCAACAGTCTTGCCATGGTTGTCAGTCAGGCGTCCGTCGTCGAGCACTTGCAGCAAGATGTTGAACACATCGCGATGGACTTTTTCGATTTCATCGAGCAAGATGACGGAATATGGACGACGGCGAATCGCTTCGGTCAACTTTCCACCTTCCTCATAGCCAACGTAACCAGGCGGCGCGCCGATCAAACGACTGACATTGTGCTTCTCCATGTATTCGCTCATGTCGATGCGAACCAGCGCGGATTCATCGTCAAACATGACTTCTGCGAGCGCCTTGCAGAGTTCGGTCTTTCCGACGCCGGTCGGCCCTAAAAAGATGAACGACCCGATCGGGCGATTAGGATCTTGCAGACCGCTTCGGCTGCGGCGCACGGCATTGGCGATCGACGCAACTGCTTCGTCTTGACCGATGACGCGCTGGTGCAGACGTTCTTCGAGCACCAACAGTTTGGCACGTTCGGTTTCCATCATTCGCGAAACGGGCACGCCGGTCCATACACTGACCACTTCGGCAATTGCGTCTTCACCGACTTCCTGTCGAAGCAGGCGTCGTTCGACGGGGCGCTGTGTCGCGTTTTGTTCTTGGTTGTCCGCTTCCTGTTTCTCAATTCGATCGGCGATACTGCGTCGTGACGAATCCAATTCGTAGAGCCTTTGATACTCGTCCTCGCTGACAGGTTGTCCGGTCGATTGTTTTTCCTTGATGGTCGTTTCCAACGTGACAAATTCGTGTTCCACAGCCTCGGCTTCCTGGCGAATCTTCTGGATATCTTCGACATCCAGTTTCTCCGCTTCCCACTGCTCGCGGAGGTCCGCTAGTTCGGCTTTGCCTTGTTTCATTTCCGCCTCGACTTCCGCCAGGCGGACGGTCGCTGTTTCGTCGGTCTCGGCCGCCAGCTGTCGTTGGGCAAGCTCCAGCTGGCGGAGGCGGCGTTGCACTTCGTCGATTTCGGCGGGCACGCTTTCCAGTTCCATGGCCAACCGGCTGGCCGCCTCGTCCACGAGATCGATAGCTTTGTCTGGGAGAAAGCGATCGGTGATGTAGCGCGACGAAAGGCGGGCGGCTGCGATCAGTGCAGCATCTTTGATCTTGACGCCGTGGTGCGATTCGTAACGTGGTTTCAACCCGCGGAGGATTGAAATCGTGTCCTCTTCCGACGGCTCACCGACATACACGGGTTGAAAGCGGCGTTCCAGCGCCTTGTCTTTTTCGACATGCTGGCGGTACTCGTCCAGTGTCGTCGCGCCGATACAACGCAGTTCGCCGCGAGCCAACGCGGGTTTGAGTAGGTTGGCCGCGTCCGCCGCGCCCTCGGCTGCACCCGCGCCGACGAGCGTGTGCAGTTCGTCAATGAACAGAATAATATCGCCACCGGCAGTCTGGATTTCGCGCAGCACGGCTTTCATCCGTTCCTCAAACTCGCCGCGAAACTTCGTTCCAGCAATCAAAGAGCCCAGGTCCAATGCGATGACGCGTTTGTTTTTCAAGCTCTGAGGGACGTCGCCTTGCACGATGCGCAGTGCCAGTCCCTCGGCAATCGCCGTCTTGCCTACGCCAGGTTCGCCGATCAACACGGGATTGTTTTTCGTGCGGCGCGAGAGTACCTGGATGACACGTCGGATTTCCGTGTCGCGTCCGACCACGGGATCGAGTTTGCCTTGGTTGGCATGTTCAACCAGATCAATGCCGTATTTTTCCAAGGCTTGGTATTTGTCTTCGGGCGTCTGGTCCGAAACACGCGCCGTGCCGCGCACTTCCTGCATGGCAGCCAGCAGATCATCCGTACGAATCCCGTTCAGCTGCAGGGCCTTTTGGGCCTTGGAATCGATCTTCGTCAGGGCCACAAGTAGATGTTCGGTCGAGACGAAATCGTCTTGCATCGCCGAGGCGTCGCGCTGGCTCGTTTCAAGAACCTGCTGAAGTTCGCGGCTGAGCTGTGGAGGGGCGCCGCCACTGGCCTGCGGGAACCGCTTTAGCTCGGCCTCCAGCATCGTTCCAAGCTGGTCAACATTGACACCAATCTTATTCAGGATTGGGCGGACGATTCCACTTTCTTCCTTGATCAGGGCCGTCAACAGGTGTAACGGGTCGAACTGAGGGTGCCCCTGATCGGCGGCAAGCTCCTGTCCGTTTGCTACGGATTCTTGGGCTTTGATCGTCAGTTTGTCCATCCGAAATGCCATGACGTGCCTCCCCTTGACGCGCTCGGCGCACAGGCCGAGCGCACCGTTGCTCAGTAGCTCTCAGAGTCCTTTTCGCTCACTTCTGCGCGGCGTGCGCAGTTGTTCGATAGCAGCAGGCGCACTCCGTGCGCCTGCTGACTTGGCTGCAGCCGTTGGGCCGTTCTTAGGAGTCCTTTACTTCGAACTCGGCATCGATTGCGTCGTCTTCGCCTGCGGCCGCTTCGGTGTCACCTGACGTATCTTCGGCGGGATCTTCTGCACCGGGTGCGGCGCCACCTTTTTCGTAGATCATTTTCCCAAATGCCATGCGAGCCTGTTCCAGCTCGTCGATGGCGGACTTGATCGGTCCATGATCTTCGCCTTTTGCTGCCTCGCGGACCTTTTCGATTGCCTTGTTGAGCGGCTCGCGATCGTCGTCGGTCAGTTTGTCCTCGTGCTCTTTGATTTCCTTCTCGAACTGGAAGGTCAAATGCTCGGCTTCATTCCGTGCGGTCGCCAATTCAAATTCTCGTTTATCATCGTCGGCGTTTGCTTCGGCGTCTTGCTGCATACGTTCGATTTCCGATTCGTCCAGGGCAGACGACTCTTTGATCGTAACGGACGCTTCTTTGTTCGACTTCAGTTCCTTGGCCGAAACAGCCAGAATGCCGTTTTGATCGATGTCGAACTTGACTTCGATTTGGGGAGTTCCACGCGGTGCGGGAGGAAAGTCCTCCAGGTTGAATTCGCCCAGCAAGCGATTGTGCGTCGCCATTTTGCGCTCGCCCTGAAAGACCCTAACCGTAACCGCAGTTTGGCCATCGGCAGCGGTGCTAAAGGTGTTCTTCTTTTCCGCCGGGATCGTGGTGTTGCGATCGACCAATGATGTGAAGATGCCGCCTTCGGTTTCGATTCCCAGCGTCAATGGAGTCACATCCAACAACAGCACGTCGGTTCGATCACCCGCCAGGACACTCCCTTGGATCGCGGCACCCACCGCCACAACCTCGTCTGGGTTGACACCCTTGTGTGGGTCTTTTCCAAAGATTTCCTTAACCATCGTCGCCACTTTGGGGACACGCGTCGAGCCACCAACCAGCACGATTTCGTCGATATCACTGGGTTTGAGCTTCGCGTCGGCCAAGGCCTGCTGGACCGGCTTGCGGCACCTTTCGACGAGAACGTCAATCAACTCCTCGAAAGTCGATCGAGTAATGTTCACCTGCAGATGCTTGGGTCCCCCGGCATCAGCGGTGACGAAAGGCAGATTGATATCTGTTTGTGGAACGGAGCTCAATTCCTTCTTGGCTTTTTCGCACGCTTCCTGCAGTCGTTGCAGCGCCATCTCGTCCTGACGGAGGTCGATGCCTTGTTCTTTCTTGAATTGGTCGGCGACATAGTTGATAAGTACCTGGTCGAAGTCGTCGCCGCCAAGGTGGGTATCGCCGCTGGTACTGATCACTTGGAAAACGCGGCTCTCTTGACCGTCATCGCCAGCATCGGCAACTTCCAACACGGACACATCGAACGTACCACCACCCAGGTCGAAGACGACAATCCGCTCGTCTTTCTTTCTCTCCAAACCGTAAGCCATAGCAGCGGCCGTCGGTTCGTTAATGATTCGAGCGACTTCGAGCCCGGCGATTTGGCCGGCATCTTTGGTTGCCTGACGCTGCGCGTCGTTAAAGTAAGCGGGAACGGTGATCACGGCTTTGTTGACCTTTTGGCCCAGATAAGATTCCGCCGCTTCCTTGAGTTTGCGGAGTGTTTTCGCGGAGATCTCCTGTGGCGTGTATTCGTCGTCGCCGATCTTGATCTTGACGTAGTCGTTCGGCCCACCGACGACTCCGTACGGCACCATTGTTTCTTCTGACTTGACTTCGCTATGCCGGCGTCCCATGAATCGCTTGACCGAATAAACGGTGCGACGCGGGTTCGTCACGGCTTGACGGCGTGCAGGTTCACCGACGAGCGTTTCACCCTTCTCTGTGAAGGCCACAACGCTGGGCGTCAGACGATTGCCTTCCGGGTTGGGGATGACCTTCGCTTCGCTGCCTTCCATGACCGCAACCACGGAGTTCGTGGTGCCGAGATCAATGCCGATAATAACTTCGCCTTGAGCCATGATGTGCTCCTCTGTTTGAATCTGAGTAGTTCGCCGATTGGCGTTGGTTGTTCCTTTGTCCATTCAGGTCCGGCATTCGCCGGGGGTGTAGCTAGTAGAAGCAAAGGCCGTGCCAGCCAAGGAGACTGGATTCGATAAATCTCGTAAAGTGTGTATATCATGCTAGTTGCAGTCAAGGTCGAATCACCGCGAAAGCAGCCTCGCATCGGCATTCGTAAGTGATCTGCCATTTTGACATGGGTGGGTCTAGTCGTGCTGGATGGAGGGGCAAGCGGTTGCGGCAAATTGACAGTCGCCATGACGCCTTGTACAAGGGACAGCCCACCTAGTACCTCACACCGATTGACTTTGTGGGTTGGCCGACCAAGTCAACGACGACCTTGAAAGGCTATCGTACTGACAGTTTCGACTGACGTGAGGCACTAGCAACTGGCCCACATGATACGATTCCATTTGGTTTTTCGTTTCCCAGTGCGTGAGAACTCGGACCGTAAGTCTCAGGACTTTTGCTACCCATCGTTGCCGCAGAACGAAGCTTCGCACCTATGGCCAAGAAAAAGCCCGCCCCGAAACCAAGTCGCGGCCGCACAAAACCCGCCTCGCCCTCCCAACTCCAGCGTGCCCTTGAACGTCTCGATCGCGAACTGGTCAAGGGACTCAATGACCGCGCGAAACTGGTCCAGAAACTGGCGGCCTTGAATGAACCCGCCTCGTCCGTGCCTCAAGGCGTTGATGAAGGCACGTTCGGGCGCATCGTCACCGCTAACAAAGGGCCATTGACCGACGAGACGTTGCGGGCGATCTTTCGCGAAATCACTAGTGGCAGCCGTTCGCTCATTCGCCCTGTACGTGTCGCCTATCTGGGGCCGCAGTACAGTTACAGCCATCTTGCAACAACAAGTCGGTTCGGATCAAGTGCCGACCTAGCTGCGGTTGCAACCATCTCCGCCGTGTTCGAAGAGTTGAATCGTGGACACGCTGACTATGGTGTCGTGCCGTTAGAGAATTCGACGGACGGTCGCGTCGCCGACACCTTGGGAATGTTCGCCCGCCATCCGCTACGCATCTGCGGTGAAGTGCAGTTGAAAATCCACCACAATCTGCTGTCGCGCAGTGCACGTGAGGACATCCAGGAAGTTTACAGCAAACCGCAAGCGTTATCCCAATGTCGCGATTGGTTGGCAAAACATCTGCCGTGGGCTCGCATGGTCGAAATGGCCAGTTCGGCCGCGGCCGCTCAGCTTGCTGCTGGAAAGCCTGGTGCGGCGGCGGTGGCCAGCCGCCTGGCGGCCGTCAACTATGGGCTGGATATTGTCTGTGAGAACATCGAAGACAACAAATACAATGTCACGCGTTTTGCCATCATTGGTGGCCGGGCTGCGCCACGAACTGGA
>JASLRF010000023.1 GCA_030744095.1 Pirellulaceae bacterium
TACGTCGGAGACTCATCCTTTGGTCTAGCCAGCACAGCAGTCGTAGCGGTGCTTAATGACTCGCGCAACATCCCTTACGAAGTTGTTAATGCCATTCGGTACTATCCCTATTATCGTTACGACTACATGCCGCAGCAGCAGAGTGAATCGCGCAGCCGACTCAGCCAACGTCGCAAGCTCAAGTTCATTTACGACCTGGACACCAATTCGATTCTGGTTCAAGGGGCGGATGCACGACAACTCAAGACCATTGAAGACTTGATCGAAGTCTATGACCAGCCCGAGCCGACGAACTCGCAGTCGGCGCGTGTTTCGAAGGCGTTTCCGATTCAATATTCCAAAGCCGCTGTCGTTGCCGCGACGATCAAAGATGTCTTTCGGGACCTGTTGAGCTCCAATGACAAGGCATTGCAAGACAACAACCCGGAAAGGCGGAACCGCACAACGCGCGAGTCAACTTACATCTTTGGCGGATCCGGCAGCGGCGAACCTGAACGTACACAAGTGAGATTCAAAGGGAAGCTGTCGGTTGGAATCGACGAAACCAGCAACACACTGATTGTTTCCGCTGAAGGTGAGAATCTGATGGAGGTCGTCGGTGAAATGATCAATACGCTCGATGAAGCCGCCAAGCCACTCGCCAACGTCTCGATTGTTCACTTGAATGGCAACACGAATGCCGCGCGGGTCCGCGAAGTGCTTTCGACCTTGCTTACCGAGGGCAACTCCGCGCCAAATTCGGGCACCGCAAAGAGCGCGAATCCCCCGCAGAATGGGCAAAACCGACAGCGCAGCCAAACCCAGGGAAACAATCAGGGTGGCGCGGCGGTCAGGGTGGTATCGCCGAGATGATGACGGCGAAGCCATCAGCGGTCCAGTCATCCTGACTCGCTTCGGTGGGATCCAGCGCGATCCACTAGTGCGCGTCGCACATACGTGTAGCGTGGGCGGCGCTTTGTTTTCAGGCTTCAGGTGCTGTAGAACCTGCTGCGTTGATGCAGAATGGGCTCTAGTACCAGATCCAAGCCGTGGGGATCGACCGCTGAAGACGCTCAACGCCGGCCGCGGTCACGGCAGTGTTCTTTACCACCAGAAAGCAAAGCTTTTTGCGGCCTTTCAAATGGCTCAGGCCGGCATCAGTGATCCCTGTTCCCTCCAGGTCGAGCACTTGGAGCTGCTTGAGATCTTCGACTTGCCCCAGGTCGTCGTTGGTGAACGATCCGTTTCGCAGCGTGAGCACGCGCAGGACACCAAACGGTGGTTCCAGCGACCGCCAGCCGAACATCCGCTGAAGCGACAGCATCGCCGACCACGTAACTGCCGCAATTGGCTCACGTTCAATATGAGCATCGGGATTGTCTTCGGCGATGATACGCAGTCTAGCGCCGTAAATGAAATAACCGACCACAAACACGACACCGATCGCCAATCCCCAGCGTCCCAGACAAACGAAGCCGACCAAGAACAAGAAGGAGAATCCGACAATCTTGGCCCACATCAACATGTTGGTCGTCGAATCGGTTTCATTCAAATGCTTTTTTACCACACGATCGAAACCCGTCGACGTGTCGGGGCGATCAACACCCTCCATGTCGATGACTTTTTTCAGAATCAAATGGTAACCGCAGGCGTTGCAAAGGTCGTCATCCGGTTCCATCTCAGCATTGCAATTCGGGCACCCGAATGGGAGATCTTCGCGGTCGTCAAAATCTTCGGTGCATTCGGACGAAGCCGTGTCCATCTGTTTGGCAGGCGGTGTCGCCGATGGCGGCTTCGGCACCGGTGGCGGCTGAACGGGTGACGGCGGAGCTGGCGGCTTTGGCGACACTGCCTGAGGCTTTACCGGTCGCGATTGCGCCGGACGAGGTTTTCCGGTCGGCTGCGGACGGCTGCTGGGAACTGATGTCGGCGCGCTGCCGCGTGAGGATTCACTCGATGCAGGAGCCGCACCGTCGGCGGTCTGCACGGTCATCGACTGCTGGCATTTCGGACATTGCACGGACTTGCCAATGAGATCATCCCAGGCGGAAAAGCTCTTGCCACAATGTCGACAAGTGATGCGAATTGGCACGTATTGTCCTTCTGATCTCTCTTTCACGAACTGAAGACGCTGCGCGTTTAGGGTCACGTGATTGGACGCTGTTTCGTGTCATGATGCAGCTGCAACTTGGGGCCGAACAGCACGCCACGAATCATAAATGCCAACGTTGCAAACAGAACCGTACTGATCATAAGCGTCAGCGTCAAACATGCGCCGAAATGATCGCGGAGCAATAACACCGTGGGTGCTTCCGTCGCAGTGGGCACTCGGCGAGTGACCGGCCCCTGGCCTGCCGATTGTCGCTCGGCTTCCTGTCGCCACTGCTGCCAAGCCTCCTGCGAGACATTCGCATCTGGACGCCCCAACACTCGGGATCTCGCGAAACAGAGGCCACCGGCAATGGAGGCGATCAGAATCACGTAAACCGTCAGCATCAACACGTTGGTCCGCGACATTTCCGGTCCTATCCGTAGCCAGCGATGAGTACCGCTCGTTCTTTCGAGAGTCAAGTTGATCGCTAACCTTAACGCTCGTCCCCCCCCTCATTTTGCTATTTCGTGCCACGAATCATCGACAGAATGACACGAATGGGGTAGAGGATCAGCAAAAAATTCTTTTTTTACGTGGCTCAGGCTAGCATCGAGCACGCAATCATATTAAAAATCACCCTTCTATTCGGCTGAGGCCTCGATTCTTATACGGCAGGTTTGGACGTCATCTTCCCAAGCCTGCCATTTTTCATGCGCCGACCTCTGAATTGGATGTTGTTGGTGCCCAGTGCCCCCCCCGAGCGATCTGTACCATTTGTGGAATCAACCGCCGCATAGCCCGCCCACGATGGCTCAGCACTGATTTGACGCTAGCCCCCAATTCCGCAAACGTCCGGTGATACTCGGCGATCTCGAACAGCGGATCGTATCCGAATCCACCCTCACCGACGGGGCTGTGCCGGATCCTCCCGCCACACGTCGATTGCCAGTCCGCGCGAACTTCTCCCCGTGGATCCGACAACGTCACGTGGCAAACGTAATGGGCCATCCTCTCACTGTCGGGCACATTGGCCAATTCCTCAAGCAGACGCACGTTATTCATTTTGTCCGTTGCGCCAGGTCCGGCGAAGCGGGCGGAAAAAATGCCTGGCCTGCCGCCCAACGCGTCCACGGAAAGGCCACTATCTTCGCCCAACACCCAGGCGTGCAGATGACGTGCTTGCTGCACTGCCTTAAGCGCGGCGTTCTCCGCAAATGTCTCGCCGGTTTCTTCGACGTTGAGCGGGCTGGGAAAATCAGCAAGTGTCTTCAGTTCAAACCCAAAGGGTGCCAGCAGCTGAGCAAGCTCCTGCCCCTTCTTGCGATTGTGGGTACCCAGAACCAACAAGTGCATTTCAACACACCCTATTGCAATTCGGTTGGCAAAGGCCTGAACATACCAAACGTCGGGGCCGGGTGTGAGGGTGGCAACGTCATCGGCCCAAGTCTTGCTTGGGATGGCCCGCAACAGGGCCCAGCTCGAAAATGGACATCGCCCCGGTCGAAGAGAAGAGTTGTATGAGGGCTACCGCATGAACTTGCGGACGTAGTCCATGGCGATCGAGCGGCGAGGAACGCGCATCGGTAGCGGCTGCACATCGAAGTTGACGCCGTTCAGGCGCCGCGGCTGGAGTCCAATGCCTTGCTGACCAGGAAGACGCTGTTGCGTCGCGGCAAATTGCTTCATGATATTGTGGATCCCAGGATTGATCTCAACCTGCCCAGTCTCAAGTTCCTTGCCATCGCTATCGAAACTGCCAACCGTCACGATGCTCTCGTAGCGATCGTGAAACTCGTAGGCTTCGATACCCTGCTCGCGAAGCGCCATTGTCAAACGGTGTGCGCGATCGGCGGCCAATTCCAATTTATTGGAGATTCTCCCTGTTCGCTCAATCGCTTCGATTTCACGCGCGTTGGTTGTCTCCTTGCCTTTGAATGTCGCCACGCGAACCGTAAACGCCCCTGGATTCTTCAAAATGCTAAACTCGACGTTCTTGTTCATCCCTATCACAAAGTCGTCGATTCCGCTGGGAAGAAAATACTCTTCAGACAAGAGCGGGTTGCGCGTCGCGAAGGCGCTACCCATCGGTCCCTTATCACGTTTCATGGGATCGCCATTCATGCGACGCTGGAGGGCTCGCCATCCGGCAAAACGTTGCCTTGAATGTTGATTCTGTGAAATGTCCAAAGTGCGAGGCCGCAGGTACTTGACCTTGCTCAGCGTCTTCCCCAGCTTTGGATCGCTGGTGGAATCGTAGTTACCGATTAGCACGGCAAACGAGTCGTACCGCGCTGCGTTGTTGGCATATTTCATTTTCGCTCGGCCGCCGTATTTGTTCAGCGTCAGGCCATCCATGCTCTCGGTATAGTCGTACGTCTGCTTGTGAATGTAAGCTGGTAAATGCGATTCTCGACGAAGTTCGAGAACAAGATCGTGCGCTTGTTTTTCCGCACCGGGGCCCGCAAAACTGGCGGCCAGAATATGCCACGGTCCTTGGTCTTCCGTCAGGCGGTACGACTTTGTGGGATCCGTGTCGACACGTTTAAATGGAATCAGTGCTGTCCAGGGTGGAGCGGCAATCGCTGGTGCAGCGAACATCAGGACGAAGAGAGACCGACGTATCGTTAACAAGTTCATCGAATTCTCCTACCAACTTCGGCTTCGCTAGCACGTGGAAGCCGGTGATCTTGGTGCGAAGGTCGGTAGCCCAGAATTGGGCCGTCGGGTGACATGCGGGCGGGAAACTAGCAAATCGCCACGCGGCACGCTAGAGCGGATTATTTGCGACAAGAGGATTCGGCGATTCTTCGAATGCTAGCGATAGATTTCGTGGCAATCCGTGCAAGCTTTTTTTACTTCGCCGGACGCTTTACGGGCTTGATCGTAATTGCCGAGCTTGACGGCGCTAGAAATCTCGATGGCAGCTTCCTTCATGCGTTTTGCCAAGTCCACATAGTCCTCATCGTCCCATTCGTCCATTCCCTCTTTGACGAGTATTTCGCTCAGCACAGCCGTGATTTCGGCTTCATGCAAAACGTTTTCCGCATTCGCTTCGAATTCACCCTTGCTGCTGATCCAGGCACTCATCTTGCCTTCGAACCCAACTTCTAGACGCTGCATAAGCGGACCACGATCACAGACTGTAGCCCAATCGGCGTCGGCTTGTTCCGCTTCTACTTGTAAACTGGCGCCGCCGATAAGATCTTGCAAGTCGGCCTTGCGCTTCTTCGCTTCGTTATAAGTGTTGGTGTTGCCGCCAGCTTTGGTATTCCTGGCCGTGCGAGCAAATACGTCTCGCGCGGCTGGCCCCATCTTCTTCCATCGAACGTCGTCGTCGAACTCGCCAATAATCGCAAACATCGCCGCCAGGATGGAAAAATCACGGCGCACTTGCTTGTGCCCACGCCCGGCGAAATCGCTGGGCGTCGTGACGGACTTATCGACATTCAGCTTGATAGCTTTGATCTCGTCCTCAATCGTCACGGCAGAGATCATCTTGGACCAGGCGTACGACGCTCCTTCCGAAGCAGCGCCTGGCGAACCGCCGGTCGGCGCGGTAGTGACGACAACCGCCCCCGGTTTCTCCGGTCGTTCGCCTTGCAACCTGGAGAACAGATCATCGAAGAAGATCCGACTTACTTCACTGCCAAACTTGGGAGGAGTGGCGCGTTTTTTTGCCTTACCCTTTTCATTCTGCGCCAAAACAACCAGACTCAGGGCACACCAACAGAGGGCACTTAACGCCAGCCAAGTCGTTGTTCTTCGCATATTCAGCGATCTCCCAATGAAAGTCATCCACCGACTCATTATCGGTCGGTTTCGACCTCATGACAAGGTTCATCGCGCCAATGCGAGCGAGCCATTCATTTGCCACTATAATCGAACTATGGCCTCACCACGCAAGACAACTCGACGAGATTTTCTACACGGTCGATCGGCGGTTCACGCAATTTCCGACCTGATC
>JASLRF010000024.1 GCA_030744095.1 Pirellulaceae bacterium
CACTTCTTGCGTTGCAATCTTGACACCCTCCGTGATCCATCCCTGGGAGACGATTTTCACTGACTGGCAACAGTGAAACAAAACTGCCCTCCAAAAACTAGCTCAGTTCACCAGGAAATGCCAACTTTGGCGCGGCCTACACCGACCCTCCTATGGGCTCCACGCATAATAGGTCATTGTTCTCGAGACATCTCTTCACACCTCTCCCGCTTGCGGGAGTACGAGTTTAGCGAGCTTGCAAGATCCAACGCCGAAGGCGTTTCACATCGTAGCCCAGGGTCAGCGGCGCAGCCGCGCCACCCTGGGTAATGGGAATGGACAACACCTGCACGCTGAAGGCGTGCGACAATCCCGAGTGGTACAACGCCTTGGGAGTTGTTCGGTCCGTCTGTTGGACGCGGGCGACGGGCGGAAGTGCCCGCCCTACGAACGGCTACTGCCACCGCGCACGCATTGAAAGAGCATGGTAAACTGCCCTGCCGTGGCCACAGACGGCCCTACACACTGACTGTCGATTCGGCCTCGCCGGCCTACAAGGAGAAATGCGTTGCGATATTCCATTCTTACCACAAGCTTGTTTATCAGCATGGCCTCGGTCCTGTTCGTTTCGCCTGATGCGAGGGCACAAGAGACGGTCGCCATGCCCAACGGCAATGAACGGTTGGCGGTGACCGCTATCAGCGACGCAGCGCTGAGAGCTCACATTCGGTTTTTGGCCGATGACTTGCTGGAGGGGCGAGGTCCCGGCACACGTGGCGATCAGTTGGCTCAGCGATACATTGCGACGCAGTTCGAGGCACTGGGATTGAAGCCGGCGGCGGACAATGGGAGTTGGTATCAGCCCGTTCCGCTGGTTGGCACGAAAACGCATCCGCCAGCGACGATCACGTTTCGTCACGGCGACGATGCGTTGGAATTGAAATACTCAGACGACTTCATGGCCAACGCGGGTCGCCCCGCCAAGCAGCTCGGGTTTCGCGACGCAGAAGTGGTTTTTGTGGGCTATGGGATTGTGGCACCGGAATACGATTGGAATGACTACAAGGGAGTCGATCTGAAGGGCAAAGTACTGTTGATGATGAACAACGACCCCTCCGATGATCCCGAGCTGTTCGCCGGAAAACGGCGTTTGTACTACGGACGTTGGGACTACAAGTATGGCATGGCCGCCAAGGTGGGCGCGGCAGGCGCGATCATCATTCATACGACGGCGTCCGCCGGCTATCCTTATCAAGTTGTGCAAACGTCTTGGGCTGGCGAAGAGTTTGAATTGGAGGGCCAGACTGGGCCCCGCGACGACATGAACGGATGGGTTACCGAAGCGGCAGCTCGCCGGCTGGCCACACTGAGTGGACATGACCTCGATCAGCTTCGCGCTGCCGCCGAGCATCGCAAGTTTCGCCCGGTCCCGTTGGGTACGACGCTGACGATCGACCTGCGCTGCGAATCACGTAAACAGAAGACGGCCAATGTGCTCGGTCTTCTAGAAGGCAGTGACCCGAAGCGGAAACGCGAGATGATCGTTTACATGGCGCATCACGATCACATCGGGATGTCTGCTGAACGAGACGAGCGTGGTGACAATATCTACAACGGTGCCATCGACAACGCGTCGGGCGTGGCCGCTCTGTTGGCGACTGCCCGGGCCTACACGCAACTGAAGGAGCGACCTGCGCGGTCGATTCTGTTCGCCGCTGTCGGAGCCGAAGAGCAAGGATTACTGGGCTCGGAATACCTCGCCGCACATCCTCCGGTTCCGGCGGGCTACATGGGTGCGGTCATGAACATTGATGGATTGAATTTCTACGGTCGCACGCGCGACGTCAATGTGATCGGCCACGGTAAGTCGAACTTGGATAGCCTGGTCGGTGCGGTGGCTCGCTGGCAGGATCGGCATGTGACGCCCGATCGCTTTCCGGATCGCGGTTTCTATTATCGGTCGGACCAATTCAGTCTGGCCAAGGTTGGCGTTCCAGGCGTTTATCTGCACGCAGGCGTCGATGTAATCGGCAAGCCGCCGGGGTGGGGCCAGCAGCAGCGCGAAGACTGGGAAGCGACCAACTACCATCAGCAGAGCGACGAATACAGCGACGATTGGGATCTCGGTGGTGCGATTGCGGACGCTCGGTTGCTGTTCTATGTCGGGTTGCGAGCGGCGCAGCAAGCCAACATGCCGGCCTGGAACCCCGCCGACGAATTCGAAGCGGCACGAAATCGCGCGATCGATCAGCGAGATGCCCAATAGGCAGGCAGGCCTGGCTGACGCGGACAATCAGACGTCACAAACTTGTGCCGCGTGCCGCAGTGCTTTGACCTTGTCGTCCCAGGTGGGAATAAACTCTTGGGCGACAAAGCCTTGGTAGCCAGTGTCCACAATCGCCTTCATCACGGCTGGGTAGTTGGTCTCTTGCGTATCATCCAGTTCGCCACGCCCCGGAGTTCCCGCCGTGTGATA
This sequence comes from Pirellulaceae bacterium, assembly GCA_030744095.1. The sequence continues at coordinate 2,456 of JASLRF010000024.1, forward strand.
GTGGCCGATGAGATCCTTGTACTGACGGATCCGGCGTATCACATCACCATTCATGATTTGAACGTGATAGATGTCGAACAGTAACTTCATGTTTGGTGAATCGACGCGTCGAATCAGGTCGACACAAAAATCGACATCGTCGCCAAAATAACCTGGATGGCCTTTCATCGGATGCGTGTCGTCGCGTGAATTGAGATGTTCCAGGCAGAGATTCACTTTTTGTTCTTCAGCGTAATCAATGACCGATTTCCATAAGTCAACGCAGTTCTGCGCGCCTTGTTTGTCCGTGATTCCCTTTTCGCGCATTCCGGTAAACGTAATCACACTCGGACATCCAACGGCGACAGCCTGATCGATGCTCTCTCGCAGTTTCTTGGCGTTTGGCTCGTGGTTGTCTCGAGTGAACGGACCGTCCTTGAATCCGTGGCTGCTGACCAACGAAATGTTCAGGCCCAGACCACGAACGGCTGGATAGTCATTCCACGAGATCCCTTCAATTCCAACCAGCCCAATGTCCCGACAATGTTTGGCCAATTCGATGGCCGGCATCGGTTTGAAGCACCACCCCATAACCGATTGGCGAATACGTCCCGTGGAGATCTTAAAGTTGGCATCGGCAGCCGCTGCGGGAAGCTGTGCGCGAACCGTGGACGCCGCGCCGCATAGGCTTGCAGCACCAGCAGCTTGTAACAGTTGTCGTCGTGAGAATGTCATGAGGTGCTCCGTCGTTGAATCGATTCGTGGTCCGCAATAGTTGCGCGACAGGCTTACAGTGGTGTGTGGGCCTAGGGGAGAGAATAACAGTCACTCGTACAGTGTAACCGAGTTTCAACTTGAATTCGTCCCTGTTGTGTCTGAAGTTTTCCGTGCCACACGTTCGCCTTAGCGCGTCGCTCAGCCTGCTTGGATCATGTCAATTGCCTCTTGACGCGTTTTGCAGACCGACCAGAGGGAGATCAGATTGGTTAATTCCAGGATCTCCTGTTCGTGCACCGAGACTTGACACAAGACCATCTGGCCACCTCGGCTTTTGATACGTTTCCAGAACTTCACAAAAAAGGCTCTTCGGAGGAATTAGTGGGTGAATGGGGTGTTTGTGGTGGCGTTCTGTTGTAGAGCCCCTCGGGAATCTGAACAACCAAGCCTCAGGTTGGTGGGGCGTGTTTGAGTTGGTC
>JASLRF010000025.1 GCA_030744095.1 Pirellulaceae bacterium
CTTGATTCTGGGAATCGCAGTTGTTTTTGTGTTCAACTCGGGCTGGCTCGTTCCGCTGGGGGTCGTTCTAGGCGCTGCCTATCTGATCTATTTTGGAATCTACACGCTTGTCACGGTCAACGGTGGTTCCCCGACACGTGCCACTCCGCAGTACGCAGCCAATGCCGAACCAACCCCCACGCAAAGGCGTCGTAACGCCACCATTCGAAAACGCAAATGGCGACAAATTGCCCAGGACGAATTGCGGTCCAAACATGGTACGGAAAGATTGACGGAATTGAACGGCTCGTTCTTAGTTTCTGCCATCGCCGCGTCACTGCTGGGATTCGTCATGCTTCAGGTTGGCAATATTCAGATGCTTGAGAGCACCACTAGCGTGTACGCATGGTCGCTTTACGCCTGGTTGGCGATCACGTGTGCCGCGTGCAGTTGGGCCATTTTGGCAGTTGGCAAGAAGTGGGAAGGTCACGACGGGAGACCAGTGCAGCGACGATTTGCAATGTTGCTGGTTGGGCTCGTCATGGGTGGCCTGGCGTTTGCTACCAGCGAATTTCTAGATGTTCGCCGTGCTGGTTTTCTATCGTTGGATTCCATGCAGGGATATCACAATTGGTCAACACTGTACGGCGTTGATGGACAGCCCGGCCTGTCCGTCTTCATGATCCACTTTGCGGCGATGTTCTTCCTGCCGAGTTGGTGGCAACAGGCAGACCCCTTGCGTCGATCGCGGTTGAGCGTCTTCCGGACGGGAGGTTGCGTCTTAATCGCGTGGATTCTGCACATAATCCTGCCGTTTCCGCAACCGTGGGGAATCATGCTGGCAGCCGCGCTGTCAGTCGCCGTACAGCTATCATCGCCACACGTTACAACTCGAAATCGCGAGCGATTCCAGCAGCAAGCATTACAAGGCTAAGCCGAACATTTGGCGTTTTTCCGAATGCGACAATCGCCGTGCGAAATGGATTCGATGGTTCAATTGAAAGTGTAGGTAATTCAAATGATCACGCTCTTCGTCATCATCGTGATTGCGACATTGGTTCTGGCCGCTACACGTGCCGAAGGTATGCGCCCGTTAGGGTTGGCATTGATCGGCACGATCAGCCTGGTGCTGGGAGCCCGTGCAACGGCGGTCTTTACCGAAATATCTGTCGCACCGTTGGTGAATTCAATGGTCTTCGCCCAAGATGCAGATACACAGGATACAGATGCGACCGAGGCTCCTGCCGCGTCCGATGAAAACGCTGATGACAAATCAGAAACCAGTGGTTCGACCACGGCGACTGATGAACCCACCGGAGAGCCGCAAGAATCGGCGCGTACATCCGGGCCCAAGTCGGACGGGACCAGCGCGGACGAGGAGAAGACGGATGCAACACCGGACGACTCAGTGATCGATGATGCCGCTGCTGCAGAGGCCGCAGCGATCCACGGTACTCAACCCGACAGTAACGCGGCGGCGAGCGATGCTTCGCCGGACTTAAACAAGGCTGTCACGGTCGAAGCAATCACTAACGTCAAGTATTTGGATCGAGACGATGACACGCCGAGCTGGCTGGAAGTGAAGCCGTGGACAAAAGATGGGGTGCACTTTGTACCCGTTGTTTCGCGGCTTCAGATCTCCGAGGAGGATCGCGACAGCGCGCTGGTAAAAGAAATCAAGGAAGCGACCGATGCATACATCAATCAACTCCTCAAAAACAAGCACGCCACCAAGCTGCTGAATCTACGTTCAGGGAGCACGGTCCCGAGAGTCACAGAGAGTTTCGAGGAACAAGTCGCCGTCACGGAGGGCACCGTGTTTCATCAGTCGCACGCGTTACTTTCCTTTGACGACGACTTCCGTGGTACAGTTTCGGCAAAGTGGGACGAAGTCCGCGCGGCCAGCCGCTTAATGCAGACCGGCCTGGGCGCTGGGATCGTGATTTTGCTGCTCAGTACCATGTTCAGTTACTTCAAGTTGGATACGGCGACACGGGGCTATTACACGGGGCGGTTGCAGTTTGCTGCCGCGGCAGCAATACTGGCTGTAATCGCTGCCAGCGTCCTGTTTGCGAACTACGTTCCCTGGATGTAGGTCGGTGACCGCCAAGGACACGCTCGTGGGCCGACAGCATTCGCGTATGTATCTCGGACCTTGGTGGATTTGCCTGTCATTGATCCGTGAACGCTTATGACTTCTTCCTCGGAAACTGACCGCCTGCTCATCAAACGCATACGTAGCGGAGATGGCGACGCTTGGGGCGATTTGATTTCGCGTTACGAAGGGCGTCTGCTGGCATTTGTCGAGAGTCGCATTGGACGCCGCGCTGCCAGTGAAGACATCGTCCAAGAAGCGTTTGTCGGTTTCTTGACCAGCTTGCCAAACTACGACGGTCGGCGCCCTCTGGAAAGCTATCTGTTTTCAATTTGCGCCTACAAGCTAACGGACCACATGCGCCGCGAAGGCCGTCGCCCGGCATTGCCGCTGTCTGCCGGTGCGGATTCAGGGGGCGAATGGCAACTTGCGTCGTCCGCGCGAGCCGCCAGCAGCATCGTCCGCAGTGGCGAGCGGCGGAACTTAGAAGAAACGGCAATCGTCGACGCCCTGCAGCAGCAAGTGTCACGTTGGAAAGAGCGAGGCGATTGGGTCAAGCTGCAAAGCATCGAATTGCTTTTCGTACGAGGCTGGGCGAACAAAGAAGTCGCGGGCGAACTTAGCATCACCGAACAACAGGTCGCAAACTTCAAATTCGACTTCCTGGCTAGAATGCGGTCTATTATCCGCAAGCAAGGACTTTCCGAAGACATCTTTCCGGAGATATATAGCGAATAATGGCATCCAAGTTTACACACGCAGATCTCGAAGCCTACTTGGACGAAGCGCTCTCGCCAGAGGACATGGTGAAAGTCGAGAGCCAATTGAGAACCGACTTGCAGTTGGGACGCGAATTGGCCGCCATTAACGCACGGCGCGATGCCGGTGTTCACACTTTGGGAGAGATCTGGCGGCGACAACGCATCAGTTGCCCGACGCGTGAGCAACTCGGCAGTTTTCTTCTTGGAGCGCTGGCGCCCGAGCAGGCAGACTACGTCGCCTTTCACATTGAAAAAGCTGGCTGCCGTTTCTGCCGCGCGAATCACGACGATCTGAAGGCACGACAAGAGGAAACCAACAACACAGTGGCCACTCGCCGCAAAAAGTACTTCCAATCGAGTGCCGGTTACCTGCGCAAGTAACCACCGTCAATCTGTAACGCGGCAGCCTTCCCGGAATCAACCTACTTCTGGCTCAATGCCCGCCGGTTGCCCGCAGTCTCCTGCCTGACCTGTTCGCCTGAAAGATGCGGCAGATACTGGGCTCGCATGATCGTTTGATAGCGCCGGTCTACTTTGTAGTTTGGCAGGAAGTACTGGAAGTCCCACGCTGGATTCCCCCGCCCCCCACCCGACGGCGATTGCGTCAGGCGCGGTTCATCCGCTGGGCGAAACATTAGTGCCAACGCCATGCTGTGATTCACCCCAAAGTACCACGGCTCGTCGAAACGGTATTTCGATCGATTGAAGACTAAGGTCAATGGAAAGTCGTCATCATGCGGAAAATGTCGGTCGTCGTGTCTCCCGACATGAGTCGACAAAACGCCATGTGACGGAGTCACACCTCGAACCCACTGGGTCTTGTCAAGCCGATCAACGTGGCGCCCTCGAAAGTGAATATCGAGCGACGCAGGCTGGTGAATGTAGCTGGCCCAAAACAAACCGACATATCCGTTCTTGAACGTCGCGCGACGAGGAATGCACTCGAAAGTCATTTCGATCGTTCCGTCCTTCAATGACCGATATCGATGACAGCTTTCCAACCCATAATGCGGTGTTGGCGGTTGATAGAGTTCTGCAGTGTGCGCGTCAATCAACCGCAACTCCATTGGAGCGTGCCGAGGCTCAAACAAGATTTTCCGATCTTGCAAGGTACCATCATGAATATGCTCGAAATTCAGCCCAGCATACGACGGCACAAAAATGCTCTCGGAACGGTTCGTATGTGTCAGTGAGGCCACGCCGCTGTACCCGGCACGATGGCCAGGCAACACGTCGTCATCGACAGCATGATTGTCCACGATCACCGCCGTCACGTCGCCACGCTTCAAGACCACATAATGGCTGTCAGTCTTTTCGTATTTCAGCAATGCGTCGCTGAGCGTCGTTAGCTTCGGCAACTCCTCCGCCCTGGAAATGGCCGATTTCGCGAATATCGCAGAAGCAATTCCAACAGCAAGACATGCAAGTCGCATAGCCAACCTCCGTATGTGAGTACCGGGCGACATTATCAGCTAGCGAATGGAAACTGTCAAAACGATGGAATCACGGCATCCGCGAGACACTCTTGTTATACATGATTGAAGCCACCGACGACGATCTAGCAATCGTGTCGCGGTTACCAAGTGTCAATGCCTTATATTGCGAATCGCCTCAGTTCAACGACGACAGTATCGCCCACCTGCGACGACTTCGATCGCTTGAAACTCTGTACATTGCCAAGGCCATGTTTACTGATCGGTCGCTCGCAAGTATTGGCGCGTTGTCGCAGCGCGAAGTGCTTCACCTATGCGACACGCTGATTACAGAGGGCGGTCTGCGAGCACTCTCCGGAAACGAGCACTCTCCGGAGAACTGCCATCATGTAATATCGAATACTTGAAAAAAGCACACAGGTGTCAGGGAACGGTGTGCGATTGTGAACGACAGGTTACCCGTGTAATAGTCGAGGAACACCCGATCGAGACGATGTAGGCCGCGAACAATAAGGCGGATTTCGGCATCAAATACGCGCAGCCCGCACAATACGTCACGGCCTCTTCAGCGCTCCATCCGCGTTCTAATCCGCCCGTGAATCTGTGTAAGCAGATAGGGCACATAGATTGCGCCAGTGTAGTGGTTCGCCAGCATCTTCACGTGGTGCGCGTCGTCCAATCCCGCCGCCTTGGCAAGCAGTTCGGCGTTCTTGGGCGGTACGACTTTGTCGAACTGCGCTGAATACAACCACGTTCGTGCGGGATCAAGACGGTGGGCAATCCTGGTTGGCTCGATCGGTGCCAACAACGCCCTAAGCTTGTCGCCACTGAACCCAACCGCGGCAAGTTCATTGCGCATATTCGCCGCGTCTTTTCCACCGTGCTGAACTACGTTGAACAAGTCGCCACCTGCGAGCATGATGAAGACCTGATCGTATCCGTTGTCGATGCTGGCCGATGTCGCCGAAATGAATCCGCCCAAACTGGTGCCCTGCAGCGAGATTCGATCGGCATCGACCAATGGAATTGCAGCCACCGCGTCGCGTGCTCGACGAACATCGGCAACGGCCTGCCTCACGAGCGTAATCAGCCGGTCAGCCTTGGCCTTGTTGCCGCCCATCCGTCGTTCGCCGTAGTAAGGCAGTTGGATCATGAAGGCGTGCAGGCCCTGCAAGCGCAGCCCGCGAGCAAACATCCGTCCCACGGCCATGTCACTGCCGGATTCGTGAACCACAACGACCGCCGGCGCAGTGATCGCTGTCTTCTCCTCGTCATGGGCGACGTACCACTCCAGGGCAACGAGGTCGTTGTTCGCGTCACCACAGGGAACGGGCGAAGGGAATCGAATCAACATATCGCCCGTCCGCTGACGAGCAGGGTCGCAGCGTACTGCGAATTCCACAGCCGGCCAAACCAGGCCATCTAGGCAAGCCTGCGCGTCTTCCAAATCGTCTTTTGCTGGATTCAACGTATCACGGCCGACAAACGTCTTGCCAAACGGTACCGGCGGAGCGGCAGAGGCGGTCGTCGTGAATACGACCAGCATCAGAATCATCAACCCGTTTCGAAACATCGTTGGATCGTTGTGAATTCCATGCTTTGTGGTGCACGCAGTGCACCATAGCCTGCTCAAATCGGTGCATTGCATACACCCTACAAATTGTGTTGGCTCAAACAAAACGCCCAACCCCCGGTTATCGCGCTACTCTCCCGCCGTCGCGATGGTCGTTCCAACTCTCGCGGGCATTTCCCGCAACAGCGCAAACAAGTCCAACCGAACATACGGTCGCTCGGCCGCCGGGTGCCCGTGGTCGGCATTGGCGACGTACAGGACTCCATCTTGCGGCACGAACAGGACGTTGTGCAGATTCGACTGCATCGCCACCGGCCGGCTCATCAGCCATTGGCCAACTTCGACGTCAATTTCACCATGTCGTCCCATGACCCGCTCGCGTAGTTTCTCCAGCCGCGAGCCAACCGATAGTACCACGGCGTCCGGAATACCGTCGCCAAGTAACTCATGCCCCTGCCCCGGCAAGACGAATTCCAAGGACTCAGGCGTAGCTGCGACACCAACCGCTTGATTTGTTTTTCCATCGGCGAATACATAGTAGTACTCGCAGGTGCGCGGGCTGTTCTCCCACAGTTCTTTGACGTCGTCCAGCGAATCGCATTCCTCCAGTGCCCGGCGCATCAAGGTGGCCATGGGAACGCCGTCCCATCGCCCTTCTCCGCGGCCGCCCATTTCTCCTAATGAAATGCTCTCGGCGTTCATCCCGCTGACACTACCAATGAAGCCCGCGTAACCAACATTCGCAAACGCGATCTTTCCTTCCGGTGCGACAACGAAAGTCGTGGCTGCGTCTTGCAGGCCAATCGTGGTCATATAGTCGAGCACCCGCCCGTGATACAACTTGCCGCGCTTCGTCGCGGTTCCGAAAACGGCGAAACCCGAACAATGAAACAGTTCGGGAAAGACATTCAGCGTTTCGGCCAGCCCAGGCTCGATACCCAGGGCCCCGGCCATTGCTCGAGTTTCCCGCTTATGCCGATCGGGAATATGAGGAGCCAGTCGAGCATAGGCTTCCGCTAGTTTATGACGAAACCAATGCCCAGACCGAATTGTCTCGACCGTGCCAAACGAATTCAACACGGAATCGATGCAACGCAATGCCTCGGTTTTGAGCAATTGCCCATGTGCCACGCCAATCTGCTCGGGCGTCCCGTGCAACAAAGCGACGCGCTGACCTCCAATCCAACGAAGTTCACCATGTTCGACTCTCTTGGCCGTTGGCGGAGGCGACATCAGTCGCGGCGACGGCGCGACAATCTCGAGCGCTCGGCGGACGCCGCGCGCGAGCTGCCGCTCTAACTCGGCTCGCTCGAGTGGAACATCTTTCACGCCTGGCCAGTCATCAACTGCCACGGGCGTGGAAATCGTCTCGGTGATCACCAGTCGACT
>JASLRF010000026.1 GCA_030744095.1 Pirellulaceae bacterium
CGATGGCAGGAAGGGGGCGATGGCAGGAAGGGGGCGATGGCAGGAAGGGGGCGATGGCAGGAAGGGGGCGATGGCAGGAAGGGGGCGGGAGTCTTTTTCGGGCAACGACTTACCATCGGCAGAAGTGGATGGCCGAAAAAGACTCCCGACCCCCTCACCATTCGTCCCAAGGCAGTCCATAAAGCCACGCGCCCGTCCAGCTGGTGCCCTACCCTTTGATCACGCCGATCGGTCTCATGCGTGCGACCTTTGACGCCAGGTTTGCTCGATGGACCACGTCCACGACGGTATTCACATCCTTGTATGCGTCCGGCTGTTCTTCGGCGAGTCCCTTCCAGCTGCGAGCCCTGGCGATGACGCCCTTGCTTGCTAGCTCCTGATCGATGCGGCGACCCTTGGCTTGTTTGACGGCCTGAGTTCGACTCATCCTGCGGCCTGCACCGTGACACGCCGTGCCAAACGTCTGCTCCATGCTACCCGCCTGACCAGTCAAGACCCAACTGGCGCGCCCCATGTCGCCTGGGATCAAGACGGGCTGGCCGATGTCACGATATACTTCGGGAACTTCTGGGTGATTTGGTGGAAAGGCACGCGTAGCGCCTTTGCGATGGACCCAGACATTGCGATCACCTCCGCCGATGCAGTGCGATTCCAGTTTGGCGATATTGTGGGCCACATCGTAGATCAAGTTCATCTGCAGTTTCTGCCACGAGCGGCCAAACACGCGAGCAAAAACCTCGCGGGCTTGCGCCATCAACAACTGACGATTGCACCATGCGTAATTCGCCGCCGCACACATCGCGCCAAGATAATGCTCGCCTTCGGGGCTGTTGATCGGAGCGCAAGCCAACTGTCGGTCGGGCAGATGGATTCCGTACTTCTCGGGAACGCCGCGTAGCTCTTTGAGCGCATCGTCACAGACTTGATACCCCAGGCCACGTGATCCCGAATGGATCATCAGGCAAACCTGGTCTTTTTGTAGGCCCATGGTCGAGGCGGCAAGATCGTCGAAGATCGCATCGACCACCTGGACTTCCATGAAGTGGTTACCAGATCCGAGCGTCCCGCACTGGCCCGAACCGCGCTCAACTGCGCGATCGCTTACGTATCCGGGGATCGCACCTTCCAGGCATCCCCGCGCTTCTGTATGATCCAAATCACCGTCAGTGGTCAGTTCGCGATCACACAAGTAGGCTGGCCCCATCTGCATAAGCCGTCGGAGTTCTTCTGGGTTGAACTTGTATTTTCCGCCGCGACCAACACCCGCCGGCACGTTGCGATATAGTTCATCGACCAGCTTTTTCAGGTGCGGCTTGACGTCTTGAAGGAACAGGTTGGAATTCACCAGACGCACGCCACAATTGATGTCATAGCCGACACCGCCGGGCGAAATCACACCCCCTTCATCTGGATCGGTCGCGCAGACTCCACCGATACAGAAACCGTAACCCCAGTGGATATCGGGCATCGCCAGGCTCGCGTGCTGAATACCAGGCAAGAACGCTACATTGGCGACCTGCTCCGGTGCCTGGTCACCCTTGATCTGATCTATCATCTGCCGGCTGGCGTAGATCAGACCATCAACGCGCATTCCAGTCTTGTAACTTTTGGGGATTCGCCAACAACAATCGTTGACGCGCTCCAGAGGTCCGTGGAAGCCTTGCTTGGCCATTGTTCTAATCTTGTTCTGCTTGGGCTGTGAATCTTCGAGTTTCATCCAGCTTACAGCCTCGCTAGATATCAACGATCAATTCCGCCATCCATCCCTTCTCTTCCTTTTGCACTTTCAAACCATGGTACGTGATCGCTTTGACTTCGTGGTCCATTTCGTGGCGACCGGGTTGCATCGGTTCGCCACGGCATGTTGCCGTTAGCCCTCGTGCATCCACGCGCACGATGAATTCAGAAAACAGCAGTTGGTCAACATCGAATGTGTAGAGCAACTCGTTCAACCAATCAAACAACAGGTATTCGGGCTCGCTTGCATCAATACGAATGGTCTTCTCCTGGACGGCTTTCACCTGATCAAGGTTCGTGACAATCAAGGAAAACAACCCGCGTGCCGCATCGACCAACAGCGCGTCCAGCGAATCTGCTCGGACACGGAGCCCCAGATCAGCCGTGTGCTCAAAAACTTCATACATAGTCGAAATTCTTTGCGCTGCGTAACGGTGGGTCAAGTGGGCGGTGGATCAAGTCAAATCGCCGGCACTGTTCATGTTCGAGCGCGACCGGTATAACGGCAATCGGTTGTGAAAATTGCGTATTAGCCTCATCAGATGAGAATACGATGGCCAAGCGAACGATTGCGGATGTCGACGTTGCCGGCAAAACCGTGTTGATGCGAGTCGACTTTAATGTGCCCTTGGATGCTGATCGGAACATCACTGACGACGGACGGATCCGCGGTGCGCTGCCCTCGATCAGTTCGGTACTCGAAAGAAGCGGTCGTTTAATCCTGATGAGCCACCTCGGACGACCCGCCGGCGGCGGAGTTGACGACGATGCCAAATTCAGTTTGCAGCCCGCCGCAACGCATCTCAGCAGTCTGTTGGGCAAGCCGGTCGCCTTCTCCAGCGATGCTGGTGGCAGCGACACACAAGCCAAGGCCTCTCAGCTGAATGACGGCGATGTGATGTTGATGGAGAACTTGCGTTTCGACCCGCGTGAAAGGCAGGGTGACGCCGAATTTGCGGGGCAGCTCGCGGCGCTGGGCGACGTCTATTGCAACGACGCCTTCGGGACCTGCCAAAACCTCGACGCGTCCATGGTGGGAGTGCCCCGCGCGATGGGCGACAAACCCAAAGTGATCGGCTTTCTGGTTGAAAAGGAGATTCACTATCTCAGCAGTGCCATCGAGGCACCCGGCCGCCCGTTCGTGGCGATTCTGGGTGGTGCCAAGGTTTCGGACAAGATCAATGTGATCAAGAAACTGCTCACGATTTGCGACCACGTCCTGATCGGTGGGGCGATGGCCTACACGTTTTCTTTGGCACAAGACGGAAAGGTCGGCAACAGCCTGGTTGAAAAGGACAAGGTCGACCTGGCCAAGGAATTGCTGGCCAGCGGCGGCGACAAGTTGATGCTGCCGACCGATACGCATTGCGGAGACGCTTTCAATGGCGACTGCAACAAGCAAGTCGTGCCGGCGGGCGCCATTGCAGACGGCTTTGAAGGACTCGACATCGGCCCGGAGACTGCTAAAACGTATTCCGACGTTGTTTCGAAAGCCAAGACTGTGGTCTGGAATGGACCGATGGGAGTCTTTGAAATACCGCCTTTCGATGCCGGCACAAAAGCAGTCGCCCAGGCGATTGCCGACAGTGATGCCACAAGCATCATTGGCGGCGGAGACAGTGCGGCAGCTGTCTTGCAATTGGGCTTCGCCGATCAAGTGTCACACGTTAGCACGGGCGGCGGAGCCAGCCTGGCAATGTTGGAAGGACGACGCTTCGTTGCCGTAGATCTGTTGGACGAGAAATGAACCATAGGGAAAACCATGAAAGAGAAATCCGAATTGCAGCCGATTATTGACGCAATCCGCTGTGCCGAGAGTCCTGTTGGAATGGACGCGGTTTACGTGCACGCGCTCATTCTGGATACATTGGCACGCATTGAGACGCGACTGACCAAGATCGAATCACAGCTCGAGACCGCCGGAAACTCGACCGAGTAGATATCGAGTTGCGATTAAAAGGTCAGAGAGGGTCGGGGCTCTTTTTCGTGACGAAGTTGCGGTCTAACGTTTGATTCACGCGCGTCACGAAGAAGACTCCCGATCCTTTGACGCTCTTTAACGCTCCGCCAAGTAGCAACTCGCACAAATCACGTGAACCACGACTGCGAGAGGAGTCGACCATGCCTAAGATCTTGATGCCATTGGGCGACGCCACCGAGGCGCTCGACACGTTCTATCCGTTTTTCCGCCTACCTGAAGATGGGTTTGAAGTGGTGGTGGCCGGTCCGGAAGCCAGGCTTTATCACACCGTGTTACACGAAATCCCGCCTGACTCCGGCGTACCCTGGGATATCACGCAAGAGAGGCCGGGATACTTCATCCGCGCAACGGTTGCTTTCAAAGACGTTGATGCCTCGGATTATGCAGGGTTGTTCGTATCCGGCGGGCGAGCCCCGGAGTATTTGCGGTACGATCAAGATTTGCTGCGAATCACTCGCGAGATCCACGCCGCTGGTAAACCGATCGCATCGCTATGTCATGGCGTCGAAATCTTAACGGCTGCCGACGTGATTCAGGGGCGCAATATCACCACCGTGGCCAAATGTGCGCTCGACGCCGAACAGGGAGGCGCGACGTACGTGGACCAGGGAATCGTCGTCGACGGCAACTTTGTCACTGCCCGCACCTGGCACGACAATACCGCTCTGCTGGGCGAATTCATCAAGATGCTGAAAGCCCAATGAGATTCCGACAGGCAAGGTGAGAGTCCAACCTCGAGACATGCGCGCTCGGTGCACCAGCGACGGGCACCGACCGCAGGTTGGTCGGGGAGCGTACCAGATACAAGCACGTTCCCTATTCGGCCGCGGCCCTGCCGCATTGCGTTGATCGTCACCGTCCTGTTGCAAACCCTTCATTTCCCCTACAATGCGGTGTTTATCATGGACGACACACTAGCGAGCTGATTCGGGAAACATGCCCCCATCGGATATTGTTATAAAGGGTGCCCGCGAACATAACCTTTGCGGTGTCGACGTTGTTTTACCCCGCAATCAGCTGATTTGCTTGTCTGGCGTCAGCGGTTCGGGCAAGAGCTCACTGGCCTTCGACACGCTTTACGCCGAAGGCCAGCGTCGCTACGTCGAAAGCCTCTCCAGCTTCGCGCGGCAGTTTCTTGGGCAGATGCCCAAGCCGGACGTCGATTTTATTGGCGGGCTCAGTCCGTCGATTTCCATCTCGCAGAAATCGTCCGGCAACAACCCGCGTAGCACCGTCGGTACGGTCACGGAAATCCAGGACTACTTGCGCGTGCTGTATGCTCGAGTGGGCGACGGTTACTGTCCCAAGTGTGGCGAAGCGATCACGGCCCAATCGCGCGAACAGATTCTGGCCCGCATCCTGGAACTCCCCGGCGGAACCAGGTTTGCCGTTTTGGCTCCAATCATTCGCGGCCACAAAGGAGAATACCGAGACCTGTTTATCGACCTGCTGAAGCAGGGTTTCGCTCGTGCGCGGGTCGATGGGGAAACAGTTTCGTTGACCGACAACCTGGGGCTCGACCGGCAGATGCGTCACAACATCGAAGTTGTCGTCGACCGGCTCGAGGCAAGGCCTTCGATCCGAGGGCGATTGGCCGAAGCGGTCGAACTGGCACTGAAGATCGGCAAAGGCTCGCTGATCGTCGAGATTGCCGTCGAAAACGCTAGCGAGGCACCCGCACCGCCAGCAGCACCGGCCTCTGCAGACGCCGAGCCGAGCGACTCGCCATTGAAATCAAAGCGGCGATCGGCACGCAATAAGATCTCGCGTAAAGAGTCCCGACACAACGACAACGACACCATCTACTCCGTCGACTACTCATGCGCGGCGTGCGGAATCAGTTTCGATCCCCCCAGCCCTCAGTTGTTCAGCTTCAACAGCCCGCAGGGAATGTGTCTGGAATGCGACGGACTGGGACAGCTCTATTCGTTCGATCCCGCGCTGCTCGTGCCCGATCCATCCCTGACGTTCAGGAAAGGGTGTTTCGACCTGATCGACCGTTGGAAAGAGATTGGTCGCTGGCGGCGCCATATTTACCAAGGTGTGGCGGACACGGTGGAACGCCTCCATGACTTGCCCGAGGGAACGCTTTTGGACACCCCGTGGCAGGACCTTGCGCCCAAACTTCAGGACGTGTTGATGTGGGGCACTGGCAAGCAACATATCACCTATACTTGGCGCGGCGGTGCGGCGCCGATCAAGTACGGTGGTACCTTCGAAGGCATCGTTCCGGAGCTGATGGGAAAGTACGGAACGACCAAGAGCACTCCGCATCGTCGCAAGCTTGAAAAGTACATGCGCAGGTTGCCCTGTGGTGCCTGCAAGGGCGATCGATTGAACGCCCAAGGCCGCAACGTACGGATCGAATCGACGCATCCACAGTTCGCCAAATCACCATCACTCTCGATGCCAGCCGTCTGCGCGTTGCCGATCAGTGACGCTGTCAATTTCTTCAGTGGCTTGAAACTCGATAAAACACGCACCTTGATCGCCACCGAAGCACTCAAGGAAATCCGAGGACGCTTGGGATTTTTGACCAACGTTGGTTTGGACTACCTCACGCTCGCTCGCACGGCACCGACCCTTTCCGGGGGCGAAACGCAACGCATTCGTTTGGCCGGCCAGATCGGTTCCGGTCTGGTGGGTGTGCTGTATATTCTGGACGAACCATCGATCGGACTACACACGCGAGACAATGCGCGGCTGATCGACACGCTGTGTCGCCTTCGCGATATGGGCAATACGGTCGTCGTAGTTGAACACGACGAGGAGACAATGTGGGCCGCGGATCACCTGATCGATTTCGGACCAGGCCCCGGCGTTCGTGGCGGAGAAGTCGTCGTCGCGGGTCCTGCCGCGAAAGTCGCCAGGTCCAAGCGAAGCGTGACGGGCCAGTACCTCAAAGGCACGAAACAGATCGCGATCCCAGCGCAGCGTCGTCCGCCGGGTGAGACTTTTCTGCGGATCCGAGGTGCCACACACAACAACCTCAAGAACGTCGATATCGAGATCCCGCTGGGCGGCTTCGTCTGTGTCACCGGCGTGTCTGGTTCAGGTAAAAGTTCGCTGGTGAACGACATCCTAGTGGAGTCGTTGCGGCGAGACTTGAACGGTGGCGAGGGCGAACCGGGCGCCCACCGTTCGCTGGAAGGCCTTGAACATCTCGACAAGCTTATCGCCATTGATCAGTCGCCCATCGGTCGAACGCCCCGTTCGAATCCGGGCACCTATGTCAAGGTGTTTGACGAGATACGCAGTTTGTATGCCCGTATGCCTGACGCCAAGCGACGTGGTTTCAAGCCAGGCCGCTTCAGCTTCAACGTGAAGGGGGGACGTTGCGAAGCGTGCGAGGGCAACGGTTCGAACCGCCTGGGAATGGACTTTCTGGCGGATGTCTGGGTCACCTGTCCCGTTTGTGAAGGCCATCGTTATAATCGCGAAACGTTGCAAGTTAAGTTCAAGGAACGGTCGATCGCCGAAGTGCTGGAGATGGATGTCCAGCAGTTGCTCGAATTGTTTGAAAACGTACCGAAGGTTCGAGACAAGCTGCAGACGTTGCACGACGTTGGGCTCGACTACATTAAACTCGGCCAACCGTCCCCCACGTTGTCCGGTGGGGAAGCCCAACGCATCAAACTAGCGCGCGAACTGGCCAAGAAGAGTACGGGACAAACGCTGTACTTGCTCGACGAACCAACCACGGGACTGCACTTTGCCGATATCAAACTGCTGCTGAACGTCTTGCACGGATTTGCCGAAGTGGGGAATACGGTGCTGGTGGTCGAGCACAACTTGGATGTCATCAAGACCGCCGATTGGATCATCGACATGGGACCTGAAGGCGGATCGGGGGGAGGGGAAGTGGTCGCCGTTGGTACACCAGAGACGGTGGCCAAGACGAAGTCGCACACAGGCCGGGCGTTGGCTCGGTTGTTTGCCTCACGTAACGGTCGAGCGGGCACGAAGAAACCGCCAGGAAGACGGGGGGACTCAATTCGCCGCCGTCGTGCCGCCGAGACAACACAGAAGATCAGTGTCCGCGGTGCCCAGCAGCACAATCTGAAGCGTGTCGATATCGACATCATGCGGGACGAGATGACCGTCTTCTGCGGTCCCAGTGGTTCGGGCAAGAGTTCGCTGGCGATGGACACGATCTATGCGGAAGGGCAGCGCCGCTATGTCGAGAGCCTTAGTTCCTACGCACGGCAGTTCGTCGCGCAGATGCAAAAGCCGGCCATGGATCGTGTCGATGGCTTGTCGCCCGCAATCGCGATCGAACAGAAGAATCTTGGCAACACGCCACGCAGTACGGTCGGCACCGTGACCGAGGTATACGACTATCTGCGGATCTTGATGGCCAGGCTAGGGCAGCCGCATTGCCCGACATGCGATCTGGCGATTGGAACCCAGACTTCGGACGAGATCGTTGATAAGATCTTGGAGGAAGCCGAAGGGACGCGGCTGTATTTGATGGCGCCTCTGGAAGTCGAAGTCGGGCAGCAATACGAGACCGTTTGGGAAGATATCCGCGCGGCCGGGTTCGCGCGAATTCGTGTCAACGGCAAGACCTACGCGGTCGAAACACCGCCGTCGATCGATCGCCGGCGCAAGTATCAAGTTGAAGTGGTTGTCGATCGGATCGTCGTCAAGCCGAGCGGTCGTTCGCGAATCGCCGATAGTGTCGAGACCGCGTTGGGATTCGGCAAAGGTGTTTTGCACGTCGCCCACGTCCAGGAAGAAGTGGCCGAGCCGCGTTGGGAAGTCGTCGTTCATAGCCAGCATCTGGCTTGCGGCAAATGCGGACGCAGTTTCGAGCCGCTCACGCCGCATCAGTTTTCATTCAATAGTTACCTTGGCTGGTGTCCCGATTGCGAAGGGTTGGGCGTTCAAGTAGGTGCCAATCCAGCCGCCCTGCTGCGAGATCCCAAGAGCACGCTGGCCGATGGTGCCGTCGGCCTGTGGCCGAATTTGGATAACCAGGTCTCGCGGTTGATGCTGGAGTCACTCGCCCGGGAAACAGGCGTCCCGCTGGATATGCCGTTTGACCAGCTCAGCGCACGGCATCGTCGCATGATCATGCACGGGACCGGCGAACAATGGTTTGACGTGTTCCGTCCCTCCCCCGATGCAAAGTCGAAAGAGAAGGCCGCTGCCAGGGGACCGTTGTTCCGTTTTCAATTCAAAGGACTGTATCCAGCCTTGGAGGAAGCCTCGCGCTTGTCACCCGCGTTCCGCAATCGATTGGAGACATTCGTTGGCGAAGTGGAATGTTCGGCCTGCAGCGGCAGCCGGCTTCGTGAGGATGCGGCGGCCACGCGACTGCGTGACCACACGGTTGACGATCTGTCTCGCCTGCCGCTGGGTGAACTGAAGAAAGTCGTCACAGCGTGGCGTTTTTCGGCACGCGAGAAAAGGATTGCTGGCGAATTGATTCGCGAAGTCCAGGGACGTTTACAGTTTCTGTGTGATGTCGGCTTGACCTACCTGACGTTGGCCCGCGGTGCGGCCACGTTGTCCAACGGCGAGGCACAGCGGATTCGTCTGGCCAGCCAGCTCGGCAGCGGGCTGTGCGGCGTACTTTATGTGCTGGACGAACCGACTATTGGTCTGCATCCTCGCGACAACACACGCCTGCTCGCCGCAATACACAAGTTGCGAGACCTAGGGAACACGCTGCTAGTAGTCGAACACGACCGCGAAGTGATTGACGGCAGCGACGCGATCTGCGACTTCGGTCCCGGTGCCGGCAAGCACGGTGGTGAGATTGTTGCCCACGGTACGCCCGCGCAGGTGGCCAAACGGCGCCGTTCCGTGACGGGGCCGTATTTGAGCGGTCGCAAGGCAATTCCGATTCCCTCGAACCGACGCCTGACAGGGCGACTCGACAAACCAGAAGCCAAGGCACCGGCGAAATCCGCAGCGACAACAGTAAAACGCAAAGTGGCAAAAACCACGGCAAAAAAAGCCCGGCCCAAATCCACGTCATTGCCTGAACACCTGGCAATCTGTGGCGTTCGGCACAACAACTTGCGCAACGTCACCGTGAACATCCCGCTGGGGACGTTAACAGCGATCACCGGCCCGAGCGGTAGCGGAAAGAGTTCCTTGATCGATGATGTTCTGTGCGCGTCGCTTGCGCGGACCCTCCATCGTGCCGGCACGGTTCCTGGAGCGCATGACGAGATCCGTGGCATCGAACTGATCAACAAGGTGATCCAGGTCGACCAGCAGCCGCTGGGCAATTCGCCGTCGTCAAATCCGGCGACCTACACGGGCGTGTTCGAGTTGATTCGTGCGTTGTTTGCGCAGCTACCGGAATCGAAGTTGCGCGGCTACACGGCCCGCCGCTTTAGCTTCAATGTGCCCGGTGGCCGTTGCGAAGAATGCGAAGGTAACGGCCAACAGTGCATCGAAATGCACTTCTTGCCTGACGTGTGGGTCCGGTGTGAAACTTGCAATGGGCAGCGATACAACCCAGAGACACTTGCAGTCTCCTATCACGGTCGGTCGATCAGCGATGTGCTGAATAT
>JASLRF010000027.1 GCA_030744095.1 Pirellulaceae bacterium
GTGGCGAATCCCGCAACCAGAACGGTGATCACACGTCGAGAGATCACATTATGCCCTTATATGTTACCTAAACCGTCTAGTTTTGCGGGTTCTGCATGTGGTGTCAATGGGCGCGATGGTGGGTGCAAAAGCCACGACGCAATCACGCTGTCAGTCGCCTCATTCGTTGACGAATGCGACTCGGCGGTCACAATAAAGCAAGACCATGTGAATGCCGAGGTACACAGCAGCTTGGGCTTCACTTCGCCACGCTCGATTCACGACCTTCTGGGTTCGCGTGGTCTGCTGCAGGTTCTGGCTGCCCACGGCAAGGCAGGTGTCAGAAACCGCCACCAAGTCCGGGAGAGATTGATGGTTTCACACTCGATTCGATGCGCAGATCGTGCGATTGGAGGATTGGGCGGTATTGCCTCACGATCCTCTGGTCTGAACCGCAACAACGTCCTTCGCGTCTTGGCGGTCGGGCTGGTCTTCTTCGGTCCGATACAGGGCGGCGCAACAAGCACCGCAGCCGTGGTCACGATGAAGAGCGGGATGCAGTTTCAGGGCAAAGTCACCAAGATCGGGTCTCTCAACGACAATCCACTCAATCCGAATCGGACTGTGGGCGCAGTCGACGTGAAACCGATTGTGATTCTGGACGACGAACTGCGATGGGTCTTTGTTCCGAACCAGCAAGTCGCATCGTTTGCGGATAGCCCAGCGGCTGGCTACGAAAAGATCGGTATCGATCAGCGGGTCGCTACGGCCGGCAAACGTATCAGTAGTGTGGGGCCGATCATTCGCATCACAGGCTTCGACGAATGGGGACGACGCGTGTATTCCATGCAAAGCAACCGGGGGCAACTAGATGTCGTGCAGGGGATAACGCTGATCACTCCCACGTACACCAAAGTGCAAGGCTTGCTGATTAAGAACCCATTGGTTTGGGACATGCGGATTGCCACGAGTTCGATTCCGCGAGACGTGCTTAGCACCGTGTTGCGCCGCCAAATCGACGACAAAGATCCAGACGGCCGGTTGCGCATTGTCCGTTTGTACATACAAGCCGAACGGTACGGCGATGCCCTGGAGGAATTGAATCACGTAATCAAGGACTTTCCTGATCTGTCTCACTTGAAGGATCAGGCTGCAAGATTGCAACAGTTGTTGGCGCAAGAATTGTTGCGCGAAATCGATGTTCGCCAGGATGCCGGCCAACATGCCCGCGTAAACGCTTTGTTAAGCCGATTTCCCAGCGATGGCGTGGCTGGAGAAACGCTGTTGAAAGTACGAGACCGCATTCTGGAATACGAGAAACGCAAAGGGCAGTACGATCAGATCCTAGAGATGCTGGGCCAACATATCTCAGAAATCAAGGACGAAGCGGCCAAAATGCCGTTGGACGCGATCTATGCAGAAATCAAACTCGAACTGAGCATCCACACGCTGAGTCGCATGGCAAGTTACTTGCGATTGGCGGATGATGCCACGTTAACGGTCGATCAGAAAGTTGCGTTAGGTGTCAGTGGTTGGCTGCTCGGCGGTGCCGATGCTTTGGACAATCTGGCTGTGGGCCTGTCATTGATCGAAGCACGCAATGAAACGACGAAGTACCTGCAAGCCACGCGCAAGCATGAACGCGAATTGATCTTGGACAAGATCAAGACGCTGGAAGGTGGCGCTCCCAAGTATCTGGCGCTGTTGATTGCTAATATGAAGCCACCCGTCGTAACGCTACCGCAAAACGAAACCGACGTCGTCGCAGATAAGGAAACACCGGGGTTCTTTGAAATCACCATACCGGGTATCGAAGATCAGGCGTCGTTTAAGTACCACGTTCAGCTGCCACCCGAGTATCATCCCTTGCATCGATACCCTTGTATCGTCACGTTGAACGGTGCGGGGACAACCGCCGCGCAACAGGTGAGTTGGTGGGCCGGTGACTTCGACAAGAACAGCCTAATGCGTCGAGGGCAGGCTTCCCGGCAGGGGTACATCGTCGTTTCGCCGCACTGGACCAAGCCGTATCAACGGAAATACGAGTTCTCGCCGCGCGAACATGCCGCCGTGCTATACAGTCTACGGGATGCCTGTCGGCGGTTTGCCATTAATACGGACAAGGTATTTCTTAGCGGGCATTCAATGGGCGGCGACGCCGCTTGGGATATCGGGGTGTCCCACCCTGATCTTTGGGCTGGCGTCATCCCCATCGTGGCCAACAGTGCAAAGTACGTGAATCGCTACACGGAAAATGCGCGAGGCCTGCCCTTATATTTCGTCGGTGGTGAAAAAGATGGCGGGTGGCTTCACGACAACGGTATCGAGTTTGATCGGTACATGCGGCACTCTGGATACGACTGCACGATCGTGCAATATCGTGGTCGCGGCCACGAGTCGTTCCAGGACGAGATCCAGCATATTTTCGATTGGATGAATGTGCCTGCCCGCACCAGAAACTTCTATCCGCGTGAAGTGGAGGTTGTTTCGATGCGCCCCTGGGATAACTATTTTTGGTGGCTCGAACTGGATGACTTCCCCGTCAACGCCATGGTCGTCCCCGCCCAATGGCCGCCGGTTCGCGGGACCCGGCCGATTCAAACCAGCGGCAGAATCCTGGAAAACAACCGCATCACCATCCGCACCGGAGCTCAGAAGGCGATTGTCTGGCTGACGCCGGAAATGCTCAGTTTCGACCGCCGGATCACTGTCACTGTTAACGGGCGCGACATCCGAGAAGACGTCAAACCGGATGCCGAAGTGCTGTTGGAAGACGTACGCACTCGAGGAGACCGGCAGCATCCGTTCTGGGCCAATGTCAACTGGAGAGGTCGGGGCCGCTAGTCCATTTTACTTCGACAGCAGGCAGCCGGCGATGTCCCAACCCAGATCGGTGGACCGCACATAGAAACCGCCTGGCCCCAAGTAGCGCCGCGCCACCTCGAAGTCTGGCAGTTCGCCACCGTCGATTTGCTGTTCTCGCAAGGTATCTTCTTCTTCGGGCTCAAAAATGCGATTCAGCAGTTTGCCTAACACCGATTCAGACTCTGGCATGCGGCCCTGCTTCATCATCTCGTAGGTGACACGGATCGACTCGTCTGTGCGAACAAAGAAATTGAAACTGTCATTGGTGGATCCCAGTGCCACTAGGGCTTGTTGCACCAACTGATGGTCAACCGCCGCGGAGAGTTGATCGTCAGCTTTTCGTTCGGTCAGGATGTCGACCACATAATCAACGTGAGATGCGATGATCAAATGCCCGTATGCGACCGTCACAGCCGAATTGGGTATCATCGGCTTTTCTTCTTCCTCTTCCGGTTCGTCTTCGGAAAAACTGTCGAAACCGAAGCCGTCAATCTGTAGAGTCTTCGTTTCGTATGGATCATCGTTTAGGATTTCCCAAATGATCAGCTCGCCAAACACGCGTTTCTTGGCGGCTGGGTCCGATTCCATCGCCCGATTGACGGTGTCCATTACGGCGGCGGGATTCCTAACTTCGAGCGCGAACAACATCCGTTCGCTTTTCGGTGTAATTGGTTCGCGATAGTCGGAAATGAGCGTCGCTCGCGTGCCGAGAAATGCGATCAATTCCTTTTCGATGTCAATCTGCGGTCCATTCTGGTCCGTTTTGATACTCTCCAGAACGTCTTGAAACACTTCGTCGCCGGCAATTTCGTTGACGAGTGTTTCAGCCGAATAAAACGCTTTTTGAACATCCCAGTTGAACGACAAGTAGGAAGCCAAATCACGCGGAACCCACTTAGGCGGCGCAAGCATTCCGGCGTTGGGAAAGTCCAACATCCGTGCCGCCAAATTGTACTTTTCCGTCCGCTTGTCATCCGGCGTCCGCTCTACAGCCGGTGCATAGACAAACGTGCGATGCATGATCTCATACTGCTCCTCAGACAAAACAACGTATCCACCTACACCCTTTACGGCATCAAAGCCCTGGTTGGCCAACACGCGCAGCATGTCGGTGCCGCGGCGACGGCGACTTTGGTCGTAGGCACGCATGATTTCGGTGAATCCAAATGGATCGACGAACCAGCGAACGTGTGGAGTCGTCTCGCCAAACGCCTCATCGCTTCGATCAAAGGCATGTTTGAAGGCTGGAACGGACACCAGTGACGCTCCCTCAGTCGCACCAAACCGCGAAACAACCTGGTCGATCACTTCTTCATGATCGACGGCAATCAAGCGATCCTGATGAACGGCAATGAATGCCTGGTTTGCCGGCAGTTCTTCCGTGGCTGCCACGGTGTAGACGGTCGTTTCGACGCCATGAATTGTCTTGGCTGTTTTTGTCGCTTTGCGCTTCGTGAATTCTTGGTCGATTTTCTTCAGCAACAACTGTGTCTCGTCGTCGTGGTCGGTCACGTCAACCAGCACGATGAGTGCCCGCTGGGCACGCCGCTTCTCGCTCTGTTCCGCCTCGGCTTCTTCAGACGCCTCTCTCGTAATCTCGGCAATCTCTGCGTCGCTCTTGCTCTTGGCCTTCGCGGCCGCAACCGCCTTGGCAACGTAGGCCTCGATTGCTTGCGCCTCTTTTTGCAAATCCCAGGGCTGGGCAACGGCCAGGCAAACATCGCCTCCGTATACGCTCTTGAGGTCGCTCCAGGTGAGCCCCAGTTGCTTGTCAGCTCGGTTCATATTGGAACGCAATTGCCGCTTCAGGTCTTCGACAAATGGTTGCATTTTTTCGTCGGCCATTAACTGACCGAGCTGCGTCTCTTTCCAACTCTCAACGAGCACGCCAATGTCTGGAATCGAAATGAATCCTTTGGTGGTCGTGGGGAGCAACGACTCGGATGGTTGAGCTGCAGTCGCCAATGTTCCCTGCAGCCCTAAAGTCAAGATCAGGCAACAGAGGCCGTATCGAAGAACAGATGCGGTCACGATGGTTCTCCTGCAGAGGAATGAATGTGCGACCGACCATGATGTGCACATCAGAATGAGGGATTACAGCATTGGGGATGGAGGTTGTATCGGCTACAAATTCGTTCCGCAAATACATTCTATCTTGCCAAGCCTTTGCAATTACCTAATCGGCAAACTGAGTTCAAATGCTATCACAGGCTGGGAGATCTAGTAAGGCTGCAAGGCCAATCCGCAAGACCGTTGCGGCCACCGCGCGTGCTGGACGAAATTGAACGCGTGCGCCATAATTCGCCGAATGCGACGATACGACCTCGAAAACCTAAGCCACGACGCCGTCCACGGTTATATTCCATTCTCGTCGAGCGAATCCCTTGACGAGGGGGAGACTTCCGAGCGCCAGGTGATTGACCATCCCTGGGTCCAGAGAATGCGTCACATCCACCAACTTCAAACCGCTTGGTGGGTTTTCCCAACAGCCGAACATACGCGCTTCCAGCACATTCTCGGTGCGATGCATTTGGCCAGTCGAGCTGTGGAGGCGTTGTACGCAAGCCTATGCGAGCATTGTCGGGACACCCCAAGCCGAGGTTACGTCGAATCGCTGATGCGGATGGCAGGCCTCCTTCACGACGTCGGACATGGACCGTTCGGTCACTTTTTTGATTCGCATTTTCTGCGCGACTTCGGGCTCACGCACGAAAATCTGGGAGCCGCGATTATTCGCGACGTGCTGGGCGACACCTTGCGAGGATTGCGAAGGAATCCGAATAGCCGCCTGCAGGACGACGAGACACTCGACCCAACACAGATCGCCTGGCTGATCGTGCGACCTCGTACCGGCGACGAGGACTCACAACCAAAGTGGCTCTGTTTTTTACGAGCTCTGCTGAGCGGCATCTATACGATCGACAATCTAGATTTCGTCATGCGCGACGCGTACGTGTCTGGCTATAGCCGCATGGCTTACGATCTGGATCGACTGTTGCATTACAGTTTCTTCAGCGACCAGGGGCTCACCATTCATGATCGCGGTAGTGACGCTTTGATTCGATTCATGGGCGTCAAGGCCGAGCTGTTTCGATCGATCTATTTCCATCGGACGGTTCGCGCGATCGATTTGACGCTGGCTGATCTGTTCAAGCAAAGCAAACGGCACTTGTTCCCCGGCAACCCGCTCGACCACTTGGATGACTATTTAGAATTCACGGAATCCTCGCTGTTGGTTGATGTCTCCCGCTGGACACGTGACGCGGACCTCAACAAACAAGCGCTCGGCGCGCGTTGGCAAGACGTATTGCGGCGTCACATTCCATGGAAAATGGTCTGCCAACGCACTTTGATCTTTGGCGAAAAAGACCAAGAACGAAGCAGCATTTTCAGGGACGACAAGTACGTCGAAGTGAGAATTCGGGAGGCACTTCCGGCTGAACATCGCGAACTGCCGATACGAGTCGACATCGCACGGCACATTCACCGACCGCATACCAACGGCCCTGCGAGCGGACAGAACTACCTCTACGATTCAGCCCGCGATCGGATCCGACCTCTCACCGCCAACGAACTGATTCAACGCATTCCAGTCAGCTACCGCATTTGCCGCATTTATGGTCAGTCAGACAGGTGCGCTGCGGAACTTGCCATGGCATTGGATGGCCTAATCGGTGATGGTGGCTTGGACGATTTGACCAACATGTAGTTTGGAGAAATGGCAAAATGTTTTTGGCAT
>JASLRF010000028.1 GCA_030744095.1 Pirellulaceae bacterium
GTACATCGTAGCCCAGGGTAAGCAACGCGGCGCAGCCGCGACGCGTCACCCTGGGTTGCGATGCCGAACGAACCAGATCAACGCTGAAGGCGTTGCACATCTCGCGATTGTCGCACGCCTTCAGCGTGCAAATATTCTCCAGCCCCATTTACCCAGGGTGGCGCGGCTGCGCCGCTGACCCTGGGCGACGATGTGTAACGCTTTCAGCGTTGGATCTTGCGAGCAAGCTAAACACGTACTCGGGAGAGGTGACAGGATGTGAAAACGGTTGCAAACCAACTACTTAAAAGCTGCACGACCTCGACAAGGAGGGGGGAGACACGGCGATGGCTCGCGCTATAATGCCCTCTCACGGAAAAATCCCCTTTCACGAGTCCATGTCGTCCATGCCAGAGCCTACCACTCCGCAAAACCGGCCCTCCAATCTTCGTCAGTTGCGAGAAAGCGGTTGGACTTCCAAGACGATCAAAGACGAACTTCGTGACAACCTGTTGCGGCAGCTGGCCGAGGGGACCGAGCTTTACCCGAGCATTGTTGGGTACGACGAAACGGTTATCCCAGAAGTGAATTTGGCGATCCTGGCCGGACACGACATGCTGTTCCTTGGCGAGAAGGGGCAGGCCAAGAGCCGATTGATGCGGTCTTTGGTTCAGTTTCTGGATCCGTGGATCCCGTTCCTCGACATTTCCGGCACGCCGTTTCATGAAGATCCAATGCTTCCAATCAGCCACGCCGGCAAACAGTTTGTCGCCGAACACGCACACGATGATGTGCCAATCGCTTGGTGGCACCGTGACGATCGTTATGCGGAGAGGCTGTCGCCGGGGACCAAGTTTGCGGATGTGGTTGGCGAAATTGATCCGGCGAAACTGGCTGGCGGTGTGAGTATGTCGACTGAAGAGGCGTTGCACTTTGGTTTAATTCCACGGATGCACCGTGGCATTTTTGCGATGAACGAACTGCCGGAACTCGACGAGTTGGTTCAAGTTGGCATGTTCAACATTCTGGAGGAACGAGACGTGCAGATTCGAGGCTTTCCCGTTCGCTTCGAAATCGACGTGTTGCTGCTGTTTAGCGCAAATCCATCCACCTACAATCGAAGCGGAAAAGTGATTCCGCAGTTGAAGGACCGCATTGGTTCGGTAATTCACACACATTACCCACACGATCGCGCACTGGGCATCCAAATCATGGAGCAGGAAGCGGGGATCGATTTGGGGGGTGACTATCCGGTGGCGGTGCCCTATTTCATGCGCGAGATTATCGAGCAGATTACCGTGCAGGCCCGCAAGTCAAAGTACATCGACCAGCAATCAGGCGTCAGCGCACGGTTCAGCATTGCCAACTATCGCACCATGGTTGCTTCAGCCCGTCGCCGCGCGGTCATCTTAGGCGAGCAGCCGGCTGTGCCTCGCATCAGCGATTTGGGACACCTGTATTCGTCATCTTTGGGTAAGGTGGAACTGGAATTGATGAGCAGCCATCAGATGTCGGAACGGCAAATCCTGGATGGCGTGATTGCCGAGGCAGTTCAAGTCGTATTCGAACAATACGTCGACCGACACGGGCTGGACGAGATCAGCCATATCTTCGGACGCGGAGTGAAGATCGAAGTTGGCGACATGCTGCCGTCGAGCAAATATGCCGAGCGGTTGAAGCGTGTTCCGCCGATATGGAACAAGGCGTTTGAAGTCAATGCAGCAGAAGTCGAGCAGATGCGGGCGTCGTGTGTCGAGTTTGTTCTGGCCGGCCTCTATTCGCTCGACCAGATCTCACGTTCACAATCGCATGGCACACAGGTTTACGAGATCGAGTAGCCTAACTTGCTGGAAAGTGTGTATTGTAAAGGGGTCGGGAGTCATTTGTGCGAAGCACCCGAAGGGCCGT